>NZ_JACJPB010000018.1:0-25418 GCF_014695825.1 Coleofasciculus sp. FACHB-542
AAAATGGTTGATACTTTGCTTGCTACTGCACTTGATTTAGTCAATCCAAAACACCTACGCAACTGGTTCACAAACTGCTGCTACTGTACTTCATGAACTTGCAATCTGCTGTATCAGAGAGTCGTGGGATGTCAGATGGATAATTGTTACAGTGGTTAAAATCTGGTGTAACTATCCTCGCGTACTCTCATTTTGTCTCGTAAAAAATCCCGCAATCAATTCCAAAGCAGGCAAAAGGCGCATCCCCTCAAGCGTCTGATTGACTATGGACGCAACTATCGTGCCCAAATTTGGCAGGCGACTGTTTGCTCAATTCTCAATAAAATCTTTGACTTAGCCCCACCCGCCTTAATCGGTGCAGCGGTGGATGTGGTGGTGAAGCAACAAGACTCAGCGATCGCTCAATTTGGCGTCAAAGATGTTTTTTGGCAACTCTTGATCCTGAGCTTCCTCAGCTTCATCATCTGGGGACTGGAATCTATTTTTGAGTACGCTTATGCCCTGCTTTGGCGCAATCTCGCCCAGGATATTGAACACGACTTGCGCCTGGATGCCTACAGCCATATCCAAGAACTGGAACTGGCTTATTTTGAAGAGCGCAGCACTGGCGGTTTGATGTCTATCCTGAATGACGATATCAATCAGCTGGAACGCTTTTTAGATCGGGGAGCGAATGAAATCCTCCAAGTAGCGACAACGGTGGTAATTATTGGCGGTGCCTTCTTTATTTTGGCTCCCAGCGTGGCTTGGATGGCGATGCTGCCGATGCCGTTTATTCTGTGGGGTTCGATTGTCTTTCAGCATCGCCTTGCCCCCCGTTATGCTGAGATTCGGGAAAAAGTCAGTCTGCTCAACAGTCGCCTCTCGAATAATTTGAGTGGGATGACGACGATTAAAAGCTTTGTCACGGAAGACTATGAAGCGAGCAGGATGGCAGTCGAAAGTGAGGCTTATCGACAAAGTAACCGGAGAGCGATCGCGCTTTCATCCGCTTTTGTCCCCTTGATTCGCATCATTATTTTAGTCGGATTCACGGCAACGCTGTTAATCGGCGGTATGGACGCCGCTGCTGGCAGATTGTCTGTGGGTACTTACAGTGTATTGGTATTCCTAACCCAGCGATTGCTCTGGCCTTTGACGAGATTGGGAGAAACGCTCGATCAATATCAACGGGCAATGGCTTCTACAAATCGGGTGATGAATCTGCTGGATACACCGATTGCGATTCATTCGGGACACATTTCCTTACCCGTCGCTTCAGTGCGGGGTGAAATGGAATTAAAAGATGTCACTTTTGCCTACAATGGGCGAAATCCAGTCATTCAAAATCTCTCTTTACACATTCCCGCAGGTAAAACAATCGCCATTGTCGGTTCTACTGGTTCGGGCAAGAGTACCTTAGTGAAACTGTTGCTGAGGTTGTACGAAATTCAGTCGGGAACGGTGACATTGGATGGGATTGAATTACGCGATTTGAAATTAAGAGATTTGCGTTCCTGTATTGGTTTAGTCAGTCAGGATGTCTTCTTATTTCACGGCACGGTGAAAGAAAATATCGCCTACGGCAGTCCTGATGCAACTGAAGCTGAGGTAATCGAAGCGGCTAAAATTGCCGAAGCTCAAGACTTTATCATGCAACTTCCCCAAGGTTACGACACGATTGTGGGTGAGCGGGGGCAAAAGTTGTCAGGTGGGCAAAGACAGCGGATTGCGATCGCGCGTGCCGTTTTGAAAGATCCGCCGATTCTGATTCTGGATGAAGCCACCTCCGCCGTAGACAATGAGACAGAAGCAGCCATTCAGCGATCGCTAGAACGAATTACCGTCAATCGCACCACGATAGCGATCGCTCATCGCCTCTCCACCGTCCGCAATGCTGATTGTATCTATGTGATGGAACAAGGCTTCTTAGTAGAGCAAGGACGACACGAACAACTATTAGAAGACCAAGGAATTTATGCCAGCCTTTGGAAAGTGCAGACAGGCATCAAAAATGGAAAAATTTAGTCGTTTTTTCCTTCTATTCAATCCTCGTGAACAAGCTTTACCTAGCCACGAAAATATCTAGACTGCTGCTAAATTAAAGCCTCTCTCATAAGAGGAGAGAGGCTTGGAGAGAGGTCAAAAATATACTGCACCCAACCGAGACTATATCTTTCTCATCCTCTTTCATCGCCTTGCTCATTAAATCTAGCACCGAGAACTTTTAGGCTTCTGCGCTGCTGCTTTGTTAAGCCAATTCCTTCTCCAAAATGGCAATCCTGTACCACCGCACCTGACCATATTGTTTCATTAAGAGTTGCCCCTCTCAAATCAGCATTTCTCAAATCAGATTCAGTAAAATTGGCAAATAAAAGGTCGGCTTCTAATAAACTGCTTCCTCTCAAATTTGCCCCTGATAAATCACCCCGGATGAAGTTAACGCCATCTAACTTCAAGTTAGATAAATCCGCTCCCCTAAGATTCGGGAACTTCACGCGACTTGTATCTCTAAAAAAATGCATTACGCAAGCTACATTTGCTTCTGTTAATGGCATTTTAGTTAAAAAATCAGCATAACGCGCTATCCCCAAGTCTTTGAGACTCTGCAAACGTTTTTGGGGATTTTGTGCCAGAAATTGAGTGCAAATAAAAAGAAGGTCTTGCGTTGGGGAGTTCAGCATGGCTTCAGATAAAGGAATCTTAAAATTAAACATCTCTGACTTTAGGCAGACAGTTCCACTAACTTTAGGATGATTCCAGAAAAGAAATTTTCCTTCTCACGGTATAAGATGCAGCGGATTCCTCGTGCAAAAATTAGAAATATGAACACACTTGAACGTCTCGAAAATCTCAACCACATCCGCAGACTTAGCCGCTTGATGGATAATGCAATCCGAATCCCAGGCATCGGCTTTCGTATTGGTTTAGACCCAATTATTGGTCTGATTCCAGGTGCCGGAGATATCATCAGCACCGGGTTTTCGGCTTACATCATCTATTTAGCCGCCCGCTTCGGCTTACCGCGTGAAATCCTACAAAAGATGATATTTAATATTGCCTTAGAAGCCACAGTCGGCTCGGTGCCTTTGGTGGGAGACTTGTTCGATGCATACTACAAGTCAAATATCCGTAACTTGGCGCTTTTAGAGCAACATCTTCAGGTGGCTGAACCCGAACTGAATGAAGTTACCCCTCTTGAGACTGTAACGAGCATCAATTGATAGTAACGGAGCCGGAAGGAAGCGCTTCCTTCCGGCTAAAAAGCCATTTAGACTATCGTTCAATCTTGACAGAAAGAATTTTGTCTCCCTGACGAATCGCATTGACTACATTCATGTCTTCAGTTTTACCAAAAACTGTGTGTTGTCCGTCTAAATGGGGTTGAGGAGCGTGACAGATAAAGAATTGACTTCCACCCGTATTGCGCCCCGCATGAGCCATTGATAAACTTCCTGCCTGATGCTTATTGGGGTTAATTTCACAGTTGATTTTGTAACCTGGACCACCTGTTCCCGTTCCCTGCGGACAGCCGCCCTGAATCATAAAGTTAGGGATGACTCGGTGGAAATTAAGACCGTCGTAAAACCCTTTTTCAGATAAGTCAACAAAATTTTTCACCGTGTTCGGTGCATCTTTATCAAACAGCTCCAAATTGATTGTGCCTTTGTCGGTTTCCATAATCGCGCGAGTCATAGTTTCTCCTTTTCTAATCCCTTCGGATGATTGACAGTTGATGTGGCTTTGTTGTGGCTAGGAATATGCCACAAACCAACCATTTTAGAATAAAAACACTCTTTATTATTTTTATCAAATTCCCAAGTGCGATCGCTCGAAGACCACTACAACTAAAATCCCGTAAACGTACTTTCAGTGCGTGTACTTACCGAATACTGCCTCCTACGATTGCAAGACGAACTAAGTGTTCGTTTTTGAATCAGATGGAGTCTTATGGATCACGAAGCGACTCGACAACGCTTTGCTACTAGACTACGTAACATCCGAGAAGAGAAGGGTATTACACAAGAACAATTAGCAGAGTTTATAGGCAAGACTACCGAACACGTTAGCTTCTTAGAACGTGGTGAGCGATCTCCATCATTTGAAGTGATTCTAGACCTTGCTGATGCACTCGGTGTGCCAGTCTCTCATCTAATGAATATTGATCAACCAGACGATAACACTGATCTGATCGCTACGCTGATAGCTGCGCCAGTTCCTTCTTCTCTTGTCGAGCCAGTTGAAGAACCAATTACTACTGAGAATGAACGCCAATCAAACCTTGACCGTCTACAATCTGCGTTTGAGGGCATCCAAGAGATGCAGCAGCTTGCAAATGAATATGGAATTACTGATATTTTTCAGGACAATGGGGGAAAGGTTCTACAGGTATTGATTCTTTTAGGGTTACGCATATCGCCAGGTCGGGAAGGGAATGATGCAACCGATGCTGAAGGGAATGAGTACGAATTAAAAACAATAAACCGCGCACTCAATAAGAATGCGGGTGTTACTACACACCACCATCTTAATAAAGAAATTCTTAAAAAATATCGCTCTGTACAAGCATGGTATATCGCTATTTATGAAAGTATAAACTTAATGGAAATTTACAAGGTTCTTCCATCAACACTTGAACTAAAATTTAAAGAGTGGGAAGTAAAGCTTGAGAAACAAGAATCAATCAATAATCCCAAGATACCAATGAAGTTAGTTAGACAGGGTGAGCTTGTGTACACTAATCGCAACAGCCCACCCAGACAAACTGAACTACCTCTTTAAATTCATATTCCTAGATTAAGCTGGACAGACTGTTTAATATTGATCGTCTCTTGTCCCGCAAGAAGATTTTCAAATGCCTTTGAAGCAGCCTCAATATTTTCGTTAGGATCTAAAAATCTGAAAGCAGAAGCCGCTAAATAAGACGGATTTTGCTCAAAAGCAATCCAACGCCGTTGTAAAGCCTCAGCCGCCGCGCCAGTCGTATTCGAGCCAGCAAAAATATCGAGGACTGTATCTCCTGGCTCGGTGAGGAAGTTAATAAAAAACATCGGCAGTTTTTGAGGAAACCGCGCTGGATGTGCAGCAATTCCAACGGCTTTGCAAAGTTGAATGTATCGAGAATTGCTTTCAGTATTAGGAATTTGCAACAAGTTGGAAGGAATGGCACCGCCGTTATTAGTAGCAAATCCTGTACCGATATCATGACCTGAAGGGCGTTCTTTGGGTTTATAGTATTTTTCAGGATTCTCGTGTAGCTTTTTCATTCGTTCTGAATAAGGAACCAGTACGTTACTCACATTCGCTTTAGGATAGTCAGTTTTTGACAACCACCAGACAGTATTGACAGAATCCTTCGCGCGGATCTTACGTTTATTCACCCATTCAATCGGCGAAGGTAACTTAGAAGGGTTGTGCCAAAAAAACTCCTCAGCTAAGCGAAAATCTAGCTGATCGCAGAGTTTAATTAAAATCCGGTAATTGTAGAGCGATCGCACTGGACGTTTACTTTGATAAGCACCACCCAGATCGATGACAAAACTTCCCTGCGGTGATAATACGCGATGCACTTTTCGACAGAAGGCAAATAGCCAATCGATATAGGCTTCTTGCTCAACATTTCCATAACTCTTTTCGCGTAGCAAAGCAAATGGAGGAGAGGTCATTACTAGATCGATTGAGTCAGATTCAAGGCAATCTAGCAATTCAAGCGAGTTACCAATATAGGCAGCGCCGTAATTTGTAGCGTACAAAGGTTTCTTTAGATTCATCGCTGCCATTTTTCACGAATACTTTCAAAACAAATTGTATAATTAAATCAATTCTCAGCAAATACAAGCTCTTTATAGCTTGTATTACGTTATAAATAACATAGGCGTAAAGTAAGAGGTCACAATATGAACAGAGATAATCCAAAAAAGGGAAATAATCAGGAGAAAAATATTGCCTCTCCTTCACCTAGCGAACCAAAACAGGTTCCTCACACGATTGATATAGATGGGAAGCGTCCAATCGCGCCAGATAATATTCAGATTGAAGACACTCTTGACGTAGATGGACACCGACCGATTACCTCTAGTAATCTTCAGTTTGAGGACACTCTTGACGTAGATGGACACCGACCGATTGATCCAAGCGATATTCAGGTTCGTGAAACCGTGGACATTGATGGAAAGCGCCCAATTACTTCAAATGATTTTCAAGTTCAGGGCACTGTTGACGTAGATGGGCACCGTCCAATTGGCTCTAGCAATCTTCAGATTGATGAGACAATGCATATAGCTGGAAACCGCCCAGTTGCTTCAAATAATCCGGACGATCTTGATATTACAAACGATTACATGGATTAGCCTTTATAGGCTTCTTTTTACCCTTTTCATCTACGGTGCTGCATTAAAAGCCATCTGCCAGAAATCCTGCTCTAATTCAGCCACCTTTAAAAAGGCTTCTTCGACTTGATGCTGAACGGTTTCTGATGCAGTTTGCAGCACTTAATCTGCTTGCTGTTCCAAGAGTTTTACATATTCCGTAAAACCTGGATTTCCCCAGCGGTCGGCAAACTCGGTATAGGGATCTGGCATGACTCCTGGTAATTGCCAACCTTGATTGTAAGCAAGCTCAATTGCCCATAGTGCAGTCGCTTGAACTGGGTGTGGCATTGCCGAAAGACTGTGCATATAATCACAGTATTTTGTGCAAGTTGGTTGTTTTTGGGTATTGAGATTCAATTGTCGCTCAGAGGCTTTTGCTTTAAACCAGTTGAGTTCATCTTTCAGTGCGACTAATCCACCCAGAATGACATCAAAATGAGCAGGTGGTGCAACTGCCAAAATTTGTGCCACCATCCGCGTGAACTCTACTACAAAAAGAGAATCTTGTACCAGCCAGGTGTTAAATTGCTGCGGCTGAATAGTTCCTAATTTGCACTGCATTAGGAAAGGATGCACCGTTGCTTGGTGCCAAACTTGAGTATGTTTTTGAAGAAGTTGTTGACAGCTTAAGGTCATCTCTATTTTAGATTGTGGATTAGCAGTTGATTGAGATGTTGAGTATTAATACTTAAGTTTAGTGGGTTTTAGCGATCGCCTTCTTGTTTAATTTCTTAACTTTACTCAGAGCTAATTTTCAGACTTTAGAGAGAGTTATTCTCCAAAGCTTTTTATCCACATTGAGTATAGAGGATTAGGATAGAACGTTACACAAATATACACAAAAGTGTACTCAGAACGCAACCTCTCATAGAGGTAGTCTTTCGACTTTGAAGGCGTAAATACCATGTTTCAAAGTGTAAAAATGATGCTGGATTTGTCCAGCACACAATTTTGTCTTGCCAAAATTCCAGTGGCTCCGAGTGGGATTCAAGCCGCGAATACCCCCATAAAAGAGGCAACACTTGTTTTTTCAAGTCCACCGTTTTTTGTTGCCTTGATTGCCGGAGTATTAATGGCGTTTGCTTTCCAATTTTTGTTAACCAATTTCTCAATTGCTGCTGGGATTTCATCCGCAGAGAATCCCTTAGATGCGGATGATGATGATACAGAGACTTGGGGCGAAAAAGTTCGTAGCATTGAATCTAAGGTAGGAATTTGGACATTATTGACGGTCAATATTGCCATATTCATTGCTTGTTTTCTGGCGGTGAAGCTGACTCTGATTAGCAGCGTCATTTTGGGTGCAATCACTGGCGTCGTGATTTGGTCAGCTTATTTTTTGCTGCTCCTTTGGGTGAGTTCTACGGCGGTGGGTTCCTTAGTTGGTTCGGTCGTGAACACTGCGGGTTCAGGGATGCAAGGGGTGATGGCTACAGCCAGCACTGCGCTTGGTGGGAGTGCGATAAATAGGCAGATTGTTTCTACTGCTGAAGCATCCGCCGCCGCCGTTCGCCGGGAATTGAGTTCGTCTCTCGATCCGGATAGCTTGCGAGAAACAATTAAGGATTACTTTACAGATTTGCAACTGCCAAAGCTAGACATCAATAAGGTTCGCAGCGACTTAGAAAAGTTACTTAGCGATGTTGATGTGAAATCTATTGCGGGGAATGACGTTTTACGCAATGTCAATCGCCAGACTTTTGTGGATCTAGTGAGTAGCCGTAGTGATTTCTCTAAGCAGGATGTTAATCGGATTGCGGAGCAATTGGAAGTTGTTTGGCAGAAGATATTAGGTCAACAACAGGGAACAGAAAAACCAACGGAAACAGATCCGCAGGTTGAATTACTCAACTTTCTGAAACAAGCCGCTCCAGAGGAGTTGAAATCAAATGAGCTTTCTGCCAAGCTTTCTCAACTTGTTGGAGTTGGACAAGGCAAATCGGAGCGCAGTCATGGCAATGGCTTGATGGAACACTCCATGCAGTTGGGTGTAACTGCGTTACTGGGAGAAGTCATGAAGCGGACGGATCTCTCCGATTTAGATGTGGAAAAAATTTCCAGCCAGTTGCAACATTTGAAAGAGCAAGCAACTGAACAAGCTAAAACGGTTGGGACAAAAGTTGCCGATAAGGTGCCTGCGCCATCTTTTAGCACGATTAAAGCGGATGTAGAAAACTACTTGCTAAATTCCAAACCTTGGCACTTGAACCGAGAAACGATTAAGCAGGAATTTAGAGAAGTTATTTACGATTCGGATGCAGCTCCTGGAAAAGTTCGGCAGCAGATCGAGCAATTGAATCGGGACTATTTTGTGAGGGTGCTGGAATCACGGGGTACTTTCACCTCGGAACAAGTCGCGGATATTGCCGAGCAGATGGATAGTATTCGGCAAGAAGTTTTTGAAACTGTCCAGGGTGCGGAATCTCAAGAACAGTCGCAAGACCTTCGCGATCGCGTCGAACATTATCTGCACTCGACGGGGAAGGAAGAACTAAACCCAGAAGGCATTGAGCGCGATTTCAAAGCACTTCTAGAAGATCCGGATGCTGGAATTGATGCTTTAAGCGATCGCTTATCGCAATTTGACCGCGATACTTTAGTACAACTCCTCTCTCAACGGGAAGACTTGAGTCAAGAGGAAGCCGATCAACTCATCGGTCAGTTGGAAAGTACGCGCGATCACGTCTTGTCTCAAGCTCAAGAATTGCAAGATCGCGCTAAATCTGAAGCCGAAGGACTGTGGCAAAGGGTAGAATCCTATCTGCGCGATACTCACAAAGAAGAACTGAATCCTGAAGACATCAAGCGAGAGTTGCAAACGCTTCTCAATGACCCTCAGGCAGGACTTGCCGCACTCCGGACGCGACTTTCTCACTTTGACCGCGATACGCTGGTGCAATTGCTCAAGGGACGGGGCGATTTGAGCGAAGAACAGATCGATGGAACAATCCATCAGATCGAATCAGTGCGAGAGACTATTCTGCACGCACCGCAACAATTAGCCGGTCAAGCGAAGGATCGCTACGACCAAGTGACGAACCAGATTGCTGAGTATCTGCGAAACACCAACCTGGAAGAACTCAATCCGCAAGGCATCCAGCAGGATTTGGCAAAACTCCTGAATGACCCGAAAGAGGGAAGTTTGGCCCTGGGAGAACGGCTGTCTCACGTCGATCGGGAAACCTTGGTGAAGCTGTTGAGTCAACGAGAAGACTTGAGCGAAGAGCAAGTCAATCGGGCAATCGATCGGGTGCAAGAGGCGATTCACAGCATTGTCAAAGCCCCGCGCCGCTTGGCAACCCGTGCTAGGGATACGGTTCGGAATTTCCAAACTGATTTGGAAGATTACCTGCGGAACACTGACAAAGAAGAACTCAACCCGGAAGGCATCAAACGCGAGTTGCAATTAATGCTCAACGATCCACAAGCCGGGTGGAAGAATATTCGCGATCGCTTCTCTCATTTCGACCGTTCTACCTTTGTTGCACTCCTATCGCAACGGGAGGATATCTCAGAGGAGGAAGCCAACCGGATTGTCGATCAAATTGAATCGGTTCGCCATCAGTTTGTCGAACAAGCGCAGAATGCTCAGCACAAAGTGCAATCGGTGCTTGACGGAGTTTTTGGCAAGATTCGCAATTACCTCAACTCCCTGGATCGTCCAGAACTCAATTACGAGGGAATTAAGCGCGACTTCCGCAAATTGTTCGACGATCCGCAAGCTGGATTTGACGCGATGCGCGATCGCCTGAGTCAATTCGATCGGGACACGTTGGTGGCGCTGTTGAGTTCCCGTGAGGATATTTCCCAAGCGGATGCCAACCGACTCATCGACCAGATTGAAGGGGTGCGCGAGAGTACGATACACCGCGCTGAACGCTTCCAGCAGGAAACGAAACGACGCATCAAAGACCTCAAGCACAAAGCGAAGCAGCAAGCTGAGGAAACCCGAAAATCCGCTGCAACCGCTGCTTGGTGGCTCTTTGGAACCGCGCTAACTTCCGTAGCAACCGCAGCGATCGCTGGAGTCGTCGCTGTATCCGGTTTCGCTTTCTTTAGCTAAAGCTTTAACGATTTCCAAGCAAATTAAGCCTCCTTTTCAGGAGGCTTTTTCTTATATTTTGCATCCGGCTCAATACTTTCTCTGGAAAAGCTTGAGATTTCCCAAGTCATCGCCGCCGGTTTGTTCGATTGATCAAACCGAGAGCGGCTGCCAAGAGAGCTGAGCCGATAATTGACCAGATAATCGGGAAGGATTTCCCTCCAATATTGAGGGCAAATATCACCGGAAGATTAAACTCTTTGGCTACCCACAATCCAATGTATGCACCGATAATCCCGACAATTATCGAGAGTAGACAGCCCCCTGCCGAGTAACCCACTAACGCTTGCCCAGTGCCGCCGCAGAATGCAGCAATGACCAACAATACCAGAAACTCGATCGGCGTCATTGTTCCTCCAGTACAGGAGTGATGGAACTGCTAATAGGTTCGCACAACTCGGTGCTTTTTCAGGAAAGTTGTGAATTCAGAGCGATCGCTCTCTAAAATCTCACTCATAGCTTGCTCCGACTCCAGCCAACCGGCAACTTCCAGATTTAAACTCAAGGGGAGCGCTTTTGTACCATAGATTTATTAGCCCATCCACTTGGATAACTTATAGTCATGGTAGGCACCGGAACCAAACTCACATTACAGGAATTTCTAGCTTTACCTGAAGGAGATGTAACCTATGAGTTTGTAGATGGTCAGGCAGTGCCTAAAGTGTCTCCTAAGCTTTTTCATTCTGTACTACAGTCAGCTTTGTGGGTTCTCATTGGTGCCTGGTGTAAAGGACGAGGACGAGTTGTTCAAGAATGGGCAGTGCTGTTGAAACGTCATGGTCAAGACTGGGCACCTATACCCGATTTGACTTACATTTCTTACCAACTCCTACCCGCGAGTTGGAAGCGTAACGAAGCCTGTCCTGTCCCTCCCGAACTGGTAATCGAGATTATTTCCCCAGACCAAACCCTGAAAGAATTTGAAAATAAAGCGAAAGACTACTTTGACGCTGGTATTTTAAGAGTCTGGGTTGTAGATCCTGAAGCGATGAATATCCGGGTATTTTTCCCAGATGGATCGAGTCAAGTCTACACAGATACGATGCCCATTGTGGATACCCTGCTTCTAGGTTTGGAACTAACACCCAGACAGATTTTTGAACAAGCAGAACTGATTTAATGGTTCCACTGTTACAGATGCTATAGATGCGATCGCTCTCATGATGAATCACTACTTTGCCACAGTTGCCCGTGGTCTAGAACCTATTGCTGCTGCTGAACTGGAACGTTTAGGGGCAAAGGAAGTCCGTCCTGATTTCACTGGAGTGCATTTTGTTGGCGATAAAGCATTGCTATACCGGGTGAATCTCTGGGCAAGGACAATTTTTCGAGTCCTAGTCCCCATCCATGAATTTGCTTGCTATGACGCCCAGATGCTCTACCGGGAGGTGCAAAAAATCTCCTGGCTTGACTATCTACATCCCAACAACACCCTAGCTGTGGACTGTACAGGAGGCAATCAAAAACTTAACCACACCCACTTCACGGCTTTACAAGTTAAAAACGCCATCGTAGACCAACAGCGCCACCAATCCGGTCACAGGTCTAGCGTTGATACCGAAAATCCAGATGTGCGGATTAATGTCCACATCCATCAAGACCGTTGTATTTTAAGTTTAGACAGTTCGGGTACTAGTCTCCACCGCCGGGGATATCGACCCGCAATGGGGCTGGCTCCGCTTAAGGAGACTCTAGCGGCTGCTATCCTCGACATGGCAGAGTGGGATGCGAATCTTCCCTTTTTAGACCCCCTCTGCGGCTCTGGAACGCTCCCCTTAGAGGCAGCTTTAAAAGGTTTGAATATTGCCCCCGGATTATTTCGCGAAAATTTTGGCTTTTTCAGTTGGCTGGACTTTGATGAAGCTCTGTGGGAAGAGATATGGGCGGAAGCCGAACAAAGCGAAATCTCAGACTTAAAAGCACCAATTTGGGGGAGCGATAAAGACCCTGATATCCTAAGCCAAGCTCACACAAATGCCCATCGGTGCGGCATTGCAGATAAGCTAACGTTTACGCAAACCGAATTATCCCAATTGGAAGCACCCGCAGACAGCGGCGTTCTCATCTGTAATCCGCCCTACGGAGAACGTCTGGGAGATGAGAGAGAATTGGGCGAACTCTACAAAATGCTCGGTGATGTTTTCAAACAACGCTTCAAAGGTTGGACTGCCTTTGTTTTGACCGGAAACAAAGAGTTATCAAAAAGAGTAGGACTCAAAACATCTCGTCGCATTCCTGTTTATAACGGTTCTTTAGCGTGTACCTTGCTCAAGTACGAATTGTATTAGAAATTAAAGCCAGCGGAGCATCGAAAGCATTCATCTTTCTCCCCGATTCTGTTAAGACTCAATCTCAGCGAGTTCCATCCAGCGTTCAGTCGCAGCATCAATAGCCTGAGTTAAAGTTTCCACCTTTTGATAGAGTTCCCCAACTTGGGCGACTTTACCAGGAGCCGCATTATAAAGCGCTTTCTCTGCCTCAGCTTTTTCGGTTTCCAATTGAGCAATCTTGCTTTCAAGTTTCTCAAACTCGCGCTTTTCCCAAGTTGAAAGCCTACGCCGTTTGTTGTTATTGTTACTAGAGGGTTGTGGCTCTGCTGGACGTACTTGGGGCTGCACTGACTTTGAGCTATCCTTAGCATTGGCAGCTTCGCGCAATGCTGCTTCTTCTTCGGCTTTCTTGTAGTCCAAGTAAACTGAGTAATTACCTGGATATTGGCGCAGATTGCCACCCTCTTCAAAGGAAAATATTTTGTCTACGGCGCGGTCGAGGAAGTAGCGATCGTGGGAGACACAAATCATACAGCCGGGGAAATCTTCTAGATAGTCTTCTAAGACCGCTAAGGTTTGAACATCTAAGTCATTGGTTGGTTCATCAAGAATGAGAACATTAGGCGCACTCATCAAAACGCGCAACAGAAATAGGCGACGTTTTTCCCCACCAGAAAGTTTATGAATCGGGGCATATTGTTGATTGCCAGGGAATAGAAAACGCTCCAACATTTGGGAAGCCGTAATCTGAGTGCCATCGGCAATTTTGAGATATTCTCCAACTTCTTTAATGTAGTCAATCACTCGCAGATTTTCATTCAATGCAGCGAGTAATTCTTCAGAGTGTTGGTTAAAATAGCCAATGTGAATGGTAGTGCCAATGTCAACGCTTCCAGAATCCGGTTGAACGCGCCCAGTGATAATATCCATCAAAGTCGATTTGCCTGCACCATTGCCACCGATAATTCCGATACGATCTTCGGGACTGAATTCATAGGTGAAATCTTTGATTAAGGTGCGCCCATCGTAGGCTTTAGAAATATTAGTTAAATCAATAACTTTTTTGCCAATCCGACGACTCAGAGTGGAAATATCGACTTTGCCCTGAGTTTGTTTGAACTCAGTTGCTTGCATCTCGTGGACGCGATCGATCCGAGCTTTCTGCTTGGTACTCCGGGCTTTTGGTCCTCGCTTCAACCATTCCAACTCTCGGCGAAGTACTCCCTGATGTTTGCGCTGACTGCTGACAGCAGACTCTTCAGCGAGGGCTTTTTTCTCCAGATAGTAGGAATAGTTACCCGCGTAAGTGTAGAGGTCGCCTCGGTCGATTTCAAGAATTCGGTTGGTGACGCGATCGAGAAAATAGCGATCGTGAGTGATGAGCAGAATTGCTCCTCGATAGCGGTTCAAATAGCTTTGTAACCACTCAACAGATAGGGCATCTAGATGGTTAGTTGGTTCATCCATCAGCAACACTTCGGGTTCTGAAAGCAAAGCGGTTGCCAAAGCAATTCGCTTGCGATAGCCGCCGGATAGAGTAGCAATTTTGGCGTTAAAATCTTCAATTCCTAGCTTGGTGAGGATGATTTTGGCATTTGTCTCCAGTTCCCAAGCACCAGTAGCATCCATGCGTTGCATGACCGTAGAGAAGCGGGACATGAGCTGGCTATCTTCTCGATTGTGAGCCAGTTTGTCTGACAGTTCTTCATATTCGCGGACAAGGGACATTTGCTCCCCGCTATCGGCAAAGACTTGCTCTAGAACGGTGAGATTTTCATCTAAGTCGGGTTGCTGAGGTAAGTAAACAATCCGTACTCCTGAGTTGACTAAAAGTTGACCGCCATCAATCGGTTCTAGTCCGGCTATCATCTTCAACAGCGTTGATTTTCCAGAGCCGTTGGTGCCGATTAGTCCGACTTTATCTGTGGGATCTAGGCTAAAGTTGGCATCTTTTAAAATTTCTTTGATACCAAAGTCTTTTTTAACTGATTGCAGTGTAAATATGCTCATATCATTCTCAACTTTGTTTGGAGGGAGTAGGTGTTGCCCGTGAGTTGCCTAAATAGAGGGCGAAGCATTTGGGAGTGCAATTTCTTGGAGTGTGTTTGGGTTTATTTCCCGAATGCTTCGCCCCTACAAAACCATCTATGTAGGGGCGAAGCATAAGCATAACTGAGCGTAACGATGTGTTAGCTGGCAACCCTTAATTTTATTCGCTCATGGTTCGCCTTCTTAATTCTGACGAGGCGAATCTACCCCCTAAAACTATTGATGGGAAGTTGCATCCTGAAGATTACCCAGGTTAAAGAGAAATGGGATACTGCTATTAGAGTCACCACCCGTGACGAGAACTTTTGGCATTTGGGAACCTCCTTGTCTCCACGCTTCGATCGCTTCTTTCTGAAGAACTAGCCCACCCCCTTGTTGCTTTAGGGTTTCAGCTAGGAGTCGTTGAGCCTCAGCTCTACCTTTAGCACGATTGATGTCTGCTTGGGCTTCTTGTTCAGCTTCTTGCGCCACATAGACTGCTCGTTGTGCCCGCTGTTCGGCGATTTGTTTTTCTTCAACTGCTCTCGCAAACTCTGGGGAGAAAGTTAGGTCAACTACACTAGTATCTAGCACGATAATTCCGTACTTATCTAACCGTTGACCCAAGGCAGTATCAAAGTCTTGTTTCAGTTCCTCTCTTTTAGTAATTGCTTCTTCAACGGTTCTTCTAGCAGCTGCTACTTTAAAAGATTCCTGAGTCTGCGGTGCAATAATTTTTGACACGATATTTTCTAAGGTTCCTTGTTTCCTTCTCACCTCAACGACTTGGGTAGGATCGAGGCGAAAGTTGATGGCAAATCTAGCAGTGAGATCCTGTAGATCCTTGGTAGAACTCTGTGCCGGAACTTCAAATTTTTGCACGGTCAAATCATAGATGTCTACGACTGATATCAGTGGTGGTTTGAGGTGGATGCCCTCTAGCACGGCTCCATCCCTCGCTTTCCCTAAGATGCTGATGACTCCTGCCTGACCTGGGTTAACAATTACAAAAGAATTGAGACTAATGAAGAGGACTAAGGCAGTGATAATCCCTAGAATTGATAATTGTAAATTCTGCGCGTACTGATTTTTCAAGAGCCGATCTCCTTTTGTTTTGGTGTGACTCAGGGGTTATGGTCTGCTACCTCTACTTCTGTATCACCCTTCTCCACGGTAAACTAAAACTCATGTTTACCCGTTTTCTACCATCCGCAGCCCAAGCGCTGACAGAATCCACCTCGATAGCCCTAGCAGAGAGTATCGAGCAGACTGCGATCGCAACTCCTCTCTCGCAACAGGCGATCGCTACCACCTACGTTCATCAGGGTAGCGGCGGAACGCCCATCCTGTTGCTGCATGGCTTCGATAGCTCTATATTCGAGTTCCGTCGCCTCCTACCACTGCTGGCAACCCAGAATGAAGCGTGGGTTGTGGATTTGTTGGGTTTCGGCTTTACCGAACGACCGGCTGGACTCCCGTTTAGCCCAACAGCCATTAAAACCCATCTCTACTACTTCTGGAAAACGCTGATTAACCAGCCAATCGTTCTCGTGGGAACTTCAATGGGGGGTGCAGCAGCAATTGATTTTACCCTCACCTACCCGGAAGCGGTGCAAAAGCTGGTGTTGATTGATAGCGCTGGTTTCGCTAGTCCCCCCAACATCGGCAGGTTGTTGTTTCCTCCCATCAGTAACCTGGCGACTTCATTTTTGCGAAATCAGAAAGTGCGCGATCGCATTTCACGCAGTGCTTACCACGATCAAAGCTTTGCCTCTCTCGATGCTTTACGGTGTGCGGCGTTGCACCTCGATCTCCCCAATTGGCATGATGCCCTGATTGCCTTCACTAAAAGCGGGGGGTACAACTTTTTGAGCGATAAAATTGCTCAAATCGACAAGCCGACACTGATTCTGTGGGGACAGTTCGACAGGATTTTAGGGACGGCTGACGCAGAGAAATTTAAAAGAGCGATCGCGCTTTCTCAACTCATCTGGATCGAAAATTGCGGTCACGTTCCTCACTTGGAACAGTCCCAAATTACCGCCCAGCATATTCTAGAATTTTGCTAAATTTTTAGCTTTTCCTTCTTCTTTCCCTTTGACTTAATTGCCCTCGATTCAATCGTAAACTCTGGAATCTCTTGGAGTTGGGCTTCACACAAGCTGTACTGCTCGCAAACCAAACTCAGGCGAAACCCTGAACTGGTGACTTGATTCACTGAATGAGTTAAATCGCCCTGAAAATCTAGCAGCGTGTTGGCTTGAGGGCGAATTTGTCCTACATTGCGCTTCTGGCAGCGTAACACTAACTCTCCTCCCATCAAATCCCGTGGCACTTGAACATAGAGGACACTCACCCAGGCTGGCGGTTCGATACTCTTGCAGTAAGAGCGCAGACTGCGGTCAATGTGGGGATCGACGCGAGAACCCTCCTTCAGCATCAAAGGATTGAGATAGAAAGCATTACACTTCGGGTGCAAAGCCACGTTGAGATAAGGTTTGAAAAAGGGAAAACTTCGTTCAACTTCGCTCAAGCCCGAACGCTGGAATACAACCGAAAATCCCTTAGTGCCGATAAAGTCGCGGTTCAAGTTGTTAACCGCAAAATAGGGACACGCGAGAATCTGCCCCTGCAATTCGCTGAGGTAGTCAGGCTCAAAAACTTGGTGCTGTAGGCGGTAGTAGCTCAAGAAACTCTCAGAAAATGAAATGTCCTTCTGTTAGTTGTATCGCTTGTTGCACCTTGTTGTGTATATTCCACCGCCCCATCCCGACTATTTCAAAATTAAGTAAATTATTTTTACAGAAATGAGCAAATCAGCAATTTAGGAATTAATAGGTTTACTCTACTTTGTATCCATCATTGTTTCAGGGAAATGGTGCGACCATGATGCTGAACCCATACAGAGTAGAAGAGTGGGATGCAAAGCTATTTCTGAACCGCTGCGCTAAAACACATCACCGTCAAGACATTCTCCTCTACCTTGCTGTTAGCAATGATTGTTCCCACCTGGAAAACTTAGCCGCCGAAGTTCACAATAATCTTCCGGGCTGGTTTGACAGCGACAAGCCGATTTTATTGGGCGCGAACGACCTGAGTGTCATTGTCAACTGCTGCCAACAAAGCCCCATCGGTAAATTGCTGCCGGGTGCCCTCTACGTTCATGTGTCAGCACTTTCTCAACTCGACCCTCTGCTGAGGCTCTACGAGGGCTATGCAAGACGAACAGTAGGACGTATTGATGGCGCTACCCTAATAAAATTCAACATCGAGCAGCCTAAAATCTCTTACTTGTTTTATCCTGACTTTGATACCGACCCTCATCCCGCCTTGCAAGCTAGCATTCAGATTGATGTTCGGGACGGGAGTTCAACTTACCGAGACTACAGTACTAGCGACAATCCCCCTGTCCTCCACCGCAAAGAAACCTTTGTCACCCCCGATTATCCCCACTACGAAAAATTCGCCAACCTCACTCGGCAAGAAGAGAAATTGCGGCTTTTAGACAAAACCCGTGGCATTGGAACGCTTCGGGGTTGGTTAGAATGCTTACAAGATTATGGTGTCGAAATCCAGGGTCATCAAGTTATTCGGCGGCAAGTTGTAGAGAACTTACATCCAACCTCTCTACATTCGACACTGCCTAAAATAGAGCGTCACAAAGCTGCAATTGCTCGTAAAAATCTTTCTCGCCCCGTGCGTCTCGCTTTAGAAGCTGGCTTATTTAGTGAAGATAGCACTTTCTTTGACTATGGTTGCGGCTACGGAAGCGATATTCAGCACATAGCGGAAAAGGGCTACACCAGCGCTGGATGGGACCCTTATTACTCTCCGGATACCCCCCGCACCACCGCTGATATTGTTAATCTCGGTTATATCATCAATGTTATTGAACGCACAGATGAGCGTCGAGAAGCATTATTAAACGCCTGGGAGTTAACAGAAAAAGTCCTAATTGTTGCTGCACTGGTTTTAATTGATGACCGAGGAACGGGTCAACTTGCCTACGGCGATGGGGTGATTACTCGCCGCAATACTTTTCAGAAATACTACGAACAGGAAGAACTGAAAATTTATATTGACCAGGTTCTTAATGTTAATGCGGTGCCAGTTGCATTAGGCATTTACTTTGTTTTCCGAGATGAAAGGCTTGCCGAAGCTTACCGCGCCTCTCGCTTTCGTTCTCGCGCCACAACTCCCAGAATTCGTGCCAACATCAAGCGATTTGAAGATTACCAGGAAATGCTGGCACCGCTGATGGCGTTTGTCACCGAACGCGGTCGTCTGCCTGTCAAAAATGAAAAACCAGAATTGGAGAATTTGAGGGCTGAATTTGGCGGGTTTCGCCGTGCCTTCCAGGTCATTTTACAAGCAACCGACCAAAAAGAGTGGGATGCGATCGCTCAAAAACGCCGCTTAGACCTTTTAGTTTATCTCGCGTTAGGCAAGTTCAATCATCTGAAGCTCAAACAAATCTCCCCAGAAGTCCGTAACGATATCAAATGTTTATTTGGTAGCTACGACGAAGCCTGGGAATTAGCTGAGGAAATGCTATTTAGTCTAGGCGATCCCGGTGTAATTGCCCACTGCTGTCAACAAAGCTTGGTTGGCTGTACCAGTGGTTTTAAATACGCACCTCTCTATCCTAGTTCCTTCATGGTTCATGTCTCAGCTTTTTCCGAACTCGACCCGTTGCTGCGCCTCTACGAAGGCTGCGCTAGTCGTACAATTGGACGCATGGATGAAGCCACACTAATTAAATTTCACACCTACAAACCAAAAATCTCATATTTGTTCTACCCCAATTTCGATACCGATCCTCATCCGGTTCTGCACACCAGTATGCAAATCGATCTGAGAGATTTGAGTGTCAGCTACCGGGATTACGAAGATGATGTTAATCCACCAATCTTGCATCGAAAAGAAACTGTTATCACCCCCGATTATCCGAATTATGAAAAGTTTTCCCGGCTCACTCAACAGGAAGAAGACTGGGGACTTTTAAATGATGAACAGACTATTAAAACACTTAAGAATTGGCAACGATGCTTAAAGGCAAACTGCTTAGAAATAGAAGATTATTGTCTTTGCTGGCGTAAAGACGCCGATCCGATTCGGGTTCAGGAACTAACAGCAGTTCGTGCAAAAAGGAAAAATACAAAAGTAACATCTTTTTAAACGCAAAGAGCGCAAAGGTTAACCCTGATGTACTCAAAGATTTTTGTTTTCTTTCCTTGGAGTAAATTCGCGCTTTCCTTGGCAAAACTTTGTAGTTAAAAAAAATTCATTAATTTCAATTCAAACTAGCTTCACAATTCTTTTGCTAACTGAATCCAATGTTCAATTCCCTTTTGTGTTGGTTGCCCCGATGCTGTGAAGGTTCTGATGTCTCTCTTGTGTTGAAAACCATAACTGATATGAATTGGTTTATCTACTCCATAAAAGTATAGAGAATCAAATGGTAATTTTTGACTTAATATCCAATCGATAACGCGATCGCTACCTGAACTAACGATCAAAAAATCGCAAGCAGCGCCTAGTCGTTTACAGTAATACTTACCATTCTTGTTCATTTCATGCGCCATATGCTGGTCGAGTTCCGGCGCAACTCGACCATTTTTATGACCTGTTTCTGGGTCTTTTTCATCTAGGTATCTTTTTAAGTGCTTGGAACAAAAGCCATAAGTTAGGCGGAAATTATTAACGCCGAAATAGTCAATAATTGGATCCAAGATAAGTTGATTTAGCTTTTGTAATGCAGGCAGCGTTTCTTCTGGATTTTGGGGAAATGGATAAATTTTAGATGCGTACTTTTGATAAGTCTGGGTACAGGTGCAAAAATCCTCTAAAGTAAGGTATTTTCCTAGGGAAACTTCTTTCATAGTTGAGGAACTATAGTGCATCAAGAGTACAATAAGCTGGTACGCGATCGCATTCCCGAAATCATTCACCAAGCAGGGCGAGAGTGCAAAGTCCAGGTAATGACAGAAGCAGCGTATCACCAAGCATTGCGAGATAAACTCATCGAAGAAGCGCAAGAAGCCGCTGAAGCTACTGCTCAAGACTTAGTGAAAGAACTCGCTGACCTATACGAAGTCATCGATTCCTTGTGTGCAGCTTGTCAAATAGAGCGTTCCTCAATTTTGGCAGAACAAGAAAAACGACGTTCAGAGCGAGGTGGCTTTGACCAGCGCTTTCGATTATTGTGGACTCAGTAGCCGCGAAGTCGATACGGTAGAGGTATGGATAACCCGCTACACCTGCTAGACATCGCCGAGTCTTATCTAAGAAAATCGGTTGCACCATTAGCCACACAGATAGATGGCAGCCCAGAAGCACTACGAGAGGCGCTTAAAGGACTTGGCGAACGTTCTTTACTGGCGTTGCGAGTTCCCCAAGAGTGGGGTGGTTCCGAAGTCAGTGAACAGACTTTTCGGACTTTTCAAGAGCTAATTGCAAGATATTCCGGTGCTTTGGCATTCTTGCAGACTCAACATCAAAGTGCCGCTGGGATGCTTGTCGCCAGCAAAAATTGTTCTCTTAAATGCCAGTATCTTCCCCGTATGAGCAACGGGCAGATTTTAGTCGGTGTCGGCTTCTCTCAATTGCGGCGGCAGGGCGACCCAACTGTGAAAGCCTTTCCGGTAGAAGGGGGATATCATCTAGAGGGACAAGTGCCTTGGGTTACGGGCTGGGGCTTGTTTCAAGAGTTTATTGTCGCCGCAACACTCCCCGATGGGGGCGCAGTCTTTGGCATTGTGCCCTTTGTTACCAAGTATCAGGAGATGGGGGGTGCAATTACATTTACCCAGCCAATGCAACTGGCAGCAATGACCTCAACCAATACTGTCACTGCAAATCTTACCAGTTGGTTTTTGCCTCAAGAGCGTGTTGTCTCTATCAAGCCTGCGGGTTGGATTCACGAAAACGATTTGAAGAATGTCCTTCACCAAGGCTTTTTTGCTTTGGGATGCGCTAGAGCTGGACTTGATATTCTGGAAGCTGCCGCTCTAACCAAGCCAAACGCCTTTATTTCCAAAGCTTTTAAGTCACTCAACCGGGAACTCACCGCCTGTAGCACTGCCATCAGACATCCCCCTAAACCCTTTGCAAATCGTCTGCAAATCCGAGCATGGGCGATTGATTTAGCTGTGCGGTGTGCCCATGCTGCCGTTACCGTTTCCCGTGGTGCCGCCAACTACAGCCACCACGCAGCACAGCGAGTTTACCGCGAGGCACTGGTGTTTACTGTTTCCGGTCAAACTACGGCTGTCATGGAGGCGACGCTCAACAGGTTGGTGCGTTCAGAATCCGCACTTTCTCTCAGCACTGAGGAGACTCAGCCTGGGACCGACAAACAGCAACTTGAAACTTATTCCTCATCCGATTAATCTATGAATCGCCAAGAAGTTGAAGATAGAACGATTCTGATTGCTTTGACAGGTTCCAGGGGCTACGGTTTAGCGACTGAAACCTCAGACTATGACTATCGCGGTATTTTTGTAGCAACTAAGCCTTATTACCTGGGATTTTCTCAAATTGAACAAAAGGATAGAGGTTGGACAGAAGAGCCAGGGAAAATTTCTTATCTCACTAAAGATACTTGTATTTATGAGCTGAAAAAATTTTTAGAACTGTCTGCCGACAACAACCCAAATATTTTAGAGCTTCTCTGGTTCAAAGATTATGTTCTTTTAACTGAAGTCGGTAATACCTTGAGACGCCATAAACAAAGGTTTCTGTCAAAAAAGGTGAAGCACACTTATGCGGGATACGGTTATGCCCAAATAAAAAAATTAGAGTCTCACCGCCGCTGGTTACTCGAACCTCCAACCAGACAACCTGAGCCAGAAGACTTTGGATTAGAGCCTGCCCAAGCGCTGACGGTGGGCGAAATCCATGCGTTTCTAGAATATCTCTACTTGTTAATTAGAGACCGAATTCAGTTTTTGGAAGAAGCGCAGGAACTTTATAATTTGCTAACTGCCGAAATTGATTTTAAGGGAGTATTGAAGCAATACGCTTTACCAGAAGAACCGCTGGAGTACACCCGGAAACTTACCAACAGCTCGGAAGAATTTATTAAACTGCTGCAAAAAAGTCAGCAGTTTCAAAATGCCCGACGAGAATACGATAACTACCAACAATGGAAGAAAAATCGCAATCCCGCACGGGCAGTGATGGAAGCTAAAGTGGGGTATGACTCTAAATTTGCGATGCAGGCTATCCGGTTATTAAGAACAGGTATGGAAATTTTAGAGACACAAACCTTAATAGTCGATCGCCGGGAAACCGGAGATGCACGGGAATTGCTAGCCATTAAAAACGGCGAGTATCCCTATGAAGAAGTCATGGCGATCGCTAACAATTTGTACAAAGGACTCGATGAAGCCTACGCTAAATCTACCCTGCCTAGAAGTGTAGATAGAGAAGCAATTAATCAACTTTGTATTGATTTAGTGGCAATGCAAGGGTGGTAAGGCTAATAGCGGACAACGTTTTGTCTTTTGCAAATTTGGCTTTTACTTTGTACCTTGTACCTTTTTTTGCCACTGGTCAATTGCCTTCTGGGCAGTCGTATAGGTAGGTGTGTCTTTCGGGACTAAAGCCGCTGTCTGAATGGCTTCTTTAAGCCTTCCATCAGAGGCGCGAGTCTGCGCTGTCTGATAAATCGTTTTGCTCCACTGGGCAATTAACTGTTGTGCCTCGGTATATCCAGGCTGATCGGGGGGTACTTTGCGAACAGCGGCGATCGCGCGAGTGTAAGACGAAGCTTGTCCGGGTTGAATTAATCCTTGAGCAGATTGGAGAAGGATTTTGTTGGTTCGCTGTTGCTGTGCTTTTTCACGCCAGCTGGCGATCGCTCCTTGAGCTTCCTTATAAATGGACTGATTATCCTCTGGAACCAGTCGTGCCGCCGCGATCGCCTTATCAAACTGCCCTTGTTTTGCCCGCCCGTTAGCTAAATCCAAAATCACACCGCTCCAGCGTGCAATGTCTTGCTGTGCCTGTTCGTAGAGAGGTTCGCCTGGTTTTATTTTCTGGGCTTCTGCGATCGCCTGACTAAACTGAGAAGCTTGATTTGGGACGATCAAAGTTCTTGCTCTATCCAACACCGCTTGATTCGCCCCAGCTTGGTTCTCGCTGCCCCCCACTGCATTCTGGGATTTGGAACCAGACGAAGCTGACTGTAACGATACAGCAGTCGGTGTGGTGCTACCAGGAGTGGCATCCGTTGAAGTATTTATTGCCTGCTGACCGATAAATGCGGCTCGGTTCCGGAGAAATACTCCCCCGATCAATGCCACTATCAGTGCGATACCACCGCACCACAAAAGTAGATTCAACCACCAGGGTGTGTCATCTACAAGGGTAGTAGATGACACACTTGTCTGGGGGACGATAGCACCTTGACCAATCCCTGAGCGGATGCCGGAAGGGTTATAGTTTGTCTCCGATCCTTTAGAAGTCTGCTTCTGGGTCAAGGCGGCTGCACCAGCTACGTTATTATGCCCCACCATACCCGGAGTAGCCTCCTGACGATCCATTCCGACGTTGTGCATACCAGAAGTGGAAGCTACTGGAGGTGTATCTGAAGCTAAGGTCGCATTCCAGTTCATCACTCCGTTCGGGAGGAGCGTTGGGAGTTTGTAGTTACTTGCCGAAGAGGGTATTGCACTCAAGGGTATCTGAACGGGTCGCCAGTGGTGTTCGCTCAACTCAGGCAGGTGCGATCGCAGATAACGCTCCAGACTCTCCAAATTCTTGCCTTGGTTATATCGCAGTCCTTCTAGCAGTACTGCTGTAAATAATCCATGACCCAGTGAGGACGCTTCGTAAGAAAATTGATCAACTTGGCAGGACAGGACTGTGGCAATACCCATTGTTTGGGCTAATTCCAAAGTTTGCGCCCCTACCTTTGCACCTGCTTGACCGCCCTGACTGCGGTTTATATCTAGCAGCACCAAAATATTTTTAGCCGCCGACTCTTTGAGAGTGGTAAAGAGCGATCTTACAGATATACCAGTTTCCGCTATTTCATCTGGGTCTCCTTGACTGGGCATTAGGTAATCCTCCCCGTCGAAGGTTACTCCATACCCACTGAAAAAGAACCAGAGCGAATCATCGACGTTTACTGGCGCATGGCACCACTCATCAAACCAATCCAGCAGGTTTTCCTTAGTAGGGTAAGTTGACTGATCGCTAATCGGCGGTGAGGTGTCCGTTAACAGCAGACACTCGTCTGCTGACCATCCAGCTTCGTCAACCAGAAACTGCCACAGCGTCTGTGCATCCGCTTGGGCATAGCTTAGAGGCTGGAAAAACTGATATTGATTGATGCCAATTGCGATCGCCCAGTGATTTGCCATGACCCATGCCCCAGATATCTATTAGAGAGGGTAGCCCAAAAATAGCATTTACTAACAAGCAAACTACAGGAAACGGCTTCTTTTGGCAATTGCACAGTGGAAACAAAGCAGTTTGCATTAGCTCAATCCTATAATAAAGGGTCGCTCTTGAAGAGCGACCCTTTATTATAGTCAATCTAACTAAAAATCAACCTGGCACTGAGCTATTTTCCCAGGCAGTCACCCACCGAGTATCTTCGCCGCAGTTGCGTTTCACCTCCGAGTTCGGGATGGAGTCGGTGTGGTTCCACAACGCTAG
>NZ_JACJPB010000019.1:0-200992 GCF_014695825.1 Coleofasciculus sp. FACHB-542
TGAGTTTCTCGGCTTAAATCTCTAATAAATCTCATAAGTCTCTTGTTTTCTTGACTTTTGTTTTAGCTTATTCTACTTTTTATTATGTGTAATTTATTTTACATAAGCACTTATCCTTAATCATCCCCAATATCATGTTAAAAACAAACACCAGCTTGAAAGGAATTACTTTTTTCAATCTTAAATTTTTGCTTCAATTACTCGCCACTTAGACTGAAACTAGGAGATGAAAATTGACATCGTTCTAAATATATCTTAGCAACTTTATCCATCGGGTTATACCATAAACAATCTTGAAAGAGTTGTGCAGCTTCATGAAACTTTTGATTTTTGTAAAATAACAAAGCTTTTTCAAATATTGTTTTCGCGCTAAATTTACCATCTTTTAATTCCGCTAAATCCCCATCGAATACTTCATAAACTGTTACTTCTTCGGATTTACCTTTTATTTTCACCCGATCGATAATGCGGATGAAGTAATCAGATGAATTCTGTAACTGTAAAAAAGTCTGATGACTGATTAATAATGACACTCCATACTCTTTCGTCAATCCTTCAATACGGGAGGCTAAGTTGACAGCATCGCTAATGACAGTGCCCTGCATCCGGTTATTTCCTCCCACCGTACCCAGCATCAAAGAACCCGTATTGATGCCAATTCCGATTTGAATTGGATGATAACCAGCTTGGGCGCGATGCTGATTATACTCGGCAAGATTATTTAGCATGGTAATGGCTGCTTTAATAGCATCATCTGCACTACCGCTAAACAGCGCC
Organism: Coleofasciculus sp. FACHB-542; assembly: GCF_014695825.1. Classification (NCBI taxonomy): domain Bacteria; kingdom Bacillati; phylum Cyanobacteriota; class Cyanophyceae; order Coleofasciculales; family Coleofasciculaceae; genus Coleofasciculus; species Coleofasciculus sp. FACHB-542. The sequence goes on from NZ_JACJPB010000019.1 coordinate 778, forward strand.
ATCATCCCATCACCGATATATTTATCAATGAAGCCGTTATTCTCAGTAATAGCAGGCTCCATGCGGCTCAAAAAGGCATTAATAAATTGAAAATTGTCTGACGGCGTCATTTTTTCTGATAGTGCAGTAAAGTCTCGAATATCGGCAAATAACACCGACATTTCCTGCTGCACTTGGTCGCCTAATATGACATCAATAATGCTTTGTTTCTTCAAAAACTGAAGAAATTCACGGGGTACAAACCGTTCGTAAGCGATGTTAAGTTGATAAAGTTGATCGATCAGCTGAATTCGCTCTGCTTCTGCCTTTTTGCGTCGCGTGATATCTTGAAAAGCCGCGATCGCGTACACAATTTCGCCCTTCTCATCAAAAATTGGCGTTGCCCACACCTCTATCGGGATAATCTTGTCTGCTTGGCGAACCTCCATATCATCAACAGTCGAGCAGGAGCCACTCAACGCCAGCGCTAGGGGCTGTTGGGCATTCGGGTACAACCGATCTGTCCCTGCCACATAAGCTTGATAAAGTTCTGGCAGTTGAGCGGTAGTGTCTTCCAGGACGATGCCCTTGCCGAGAAGTCGCTGTGCCGTATGATTGGCGTAGTAGGGTTTGCCGCTCGCATCAATCACGAAAACACCTACCGGCACAGCTTCTAGAAATTGAGCCAACCTTCTCTCACTGGCACGTACTGCCTCCTCTGCCTTGTGATGCAACTCAGCTTCCACCCTATCGGAATGTTCCGTAGTCGTCTCCAGCAAAATTTCCAAATCGGTCTTATCTCTAGTAACGATTGTCAAAAGAGACTGGAGAGCTGCTTGACTTGCTTGTAGTGCTTCTTCGGTACGCTGGCGTTCGGCAATTTCGGCTTGTAGCTTTTGATTGGACTGATGCAGCTGGGCTTCAACCATATCGGAGTGTTCTGTCGTCGTCTCTAACAAGATTTCCAAATCAGCTTTTTTGTTTTTTAAGTCTTCCAATTCCCGGCGCAGATTTGCGATTTCTAAAAACAGCTGTTCCCTTGAGGGTTGTTCTTCTTGCATCGCCTTAGGATTTGCACTTGACGAAAATGAACTTATCTAGTTTTAAGTGCCAGTATCTTAGCCTTGTAGGAGTTTTTATGCCAATTCCAGCTGCAAAGAAGGCATTAGTCGCTGCAAATTTTTCAACGACTTACTTTGCCAGGGGATATTCTTAGAGCCTTGTACAATCATCTGCATACTTGCTTTTTGACGCACGTTGATGACAAATTTCGACAGAACATTGATTCCCGAACTATTCAAGAATTCTAGTTCCCGCAAGTTCAAGGTAATTTTTGGTGGCTCTGAGTCAACTAGATCGTTAAGTAACTTTACGATTGGTGCATATTCTTCCATTCCGCTAAGTCGAAGCGAACCCTGAAAGATCGCTGTTTCAGTAACCGAGTCGTACCAAATGCTGTAATCTTCGGTCTTAATTTCCATTACGCATCAACTCCTTGCATATTCTGAACAACTCGGTAAGCTATACTGCCAACTGCACCATTGTGGTCACGGCGATCGCTTCCGGCTCCGACTCTTTTTGGATAGTCTCAAACTTCCAACCTAGCTTAGCCTGATAATCGTTCATCATTGTCAAAAAGCCTAGCCCAGATTCGCTCTCGCTCTCGTCTTCTGCATTTTTTTCTAGCTGGCGAAGATAGAACTCGCTCGGATCGCAGGTGGTTAACTCTGTGATAAATGCCTGAAACTTAGCGATCGCGCTTGGATTGATATTGTTCGTACCGAGGAATACCAAGCGATCGTTATGCATTTGCAGCCGAATACTAATAGGTTGCACTGATATGTCATCGTTAAATTTCATCGCATTCTCTAGCAACTCATTAGCGATAAAACTAACAGCACTTTTGATCTCTGCTTTTGGATCGGTTTCGGTCGTATTTTTATTACCAGGAAAGAAAGTTGCAAAATAGTCAGCCATAAAATCAGCCGACAAACCATTATTGCGCCAGCGTTGCTTTAGGGGAATGGAGGTAGGCGAAAATACAATTGTTAAGCCTTCCTGACTGCTTGGTAGCTCGTCCCTAAAGTCTCCGAATATTTGAATCATATCCATTTGGTAGTTGGTAATTGGTAATTGGTAATTTTTTTGAGTTTTAAGTTTTGAACTAAAGTGCTTAGTACTCTCGCGTACAATACATTCTGCTCCTTGCTTCTTAAGTGCCTTTCCGAAAAGCGAAGAAAGGGAATATTAAACTCCTCCCTACTTTTCGGGCAGCGGCAGAGGTGGGATTAAACTGTACTGCATCCAAAAGAGAATTACTATAAATAATTTCTTTTAACTCAACATTCATTACCAATTACGCATTTTTGCTTGAACAGCGCGAAGATGATTTGCTTGTACATTGGCTCATTGATTTGCCTGTGTAGAGCTAATCGGAATCTCAATGTAGAATTCTGTCCCTTGTCCTGGCTCAGAGATACATTTAAGCTGTCCCCCATGTTTTTCTACGACAATTTGATGACTGATTGAGAGACCCAATCCGGTACCTTTGCCGACTTGCTTGGTTGTAAACAAAGGTTTAAACAAATGTTGCTTTGCCTCTTCTGAAATACCAACTCCATTATCTGCAATCCGAATCAAAATCTGAGAGAAATTAAGCCCAAAGAATGAAGAAGCAAATAATTCATTTTCAGTTTTTATCCTTAGATTATCCTGCTTTATTTCCGTGCTAATCCGAATAGTAGGCACAAGGTTTTGATTTTTACTGAAAATTCCAGAAGCTATTGCTTCTTCTAGCGCATCAATGGCATTGGCAATGAGATTCATGAACACTTGATTAAGTTGTCCGGCATAACACTCAACAAGCGGGATATTTTCATATTCTTTAATTAATGTAATTCCTGGACGATTTCCGTTTGAATTTAAGCGATGCTTCAAAATTAGTAGAGTGCTATCAATGCCATCATGAATATTAAAAAGTGTCTTTCTGGATGTATCGGCACGAGAGAAGGTTCGCAGAGACACGCTAATTTGATGGATACGATCTATTCCTATTTTCAGAGAAGAAAGTATTTTAGGCAGGTCTTCTGCTAGGAAATCAACATCAATAGCTTGTGCCTCTGATTGGATTTCTGGTACTGGATTTGAATAATGCTGTTGGTAAAGTTTTAACAACCTAAGCAAATCGCAGGTGTAGTCGTAGACATAAGTGAGATTGCCAGATAAAAAATTAACTGGATTATTGATTTCGTGGGCAATTCCTGCGACTAATTGACCAAGAGAAGACATTTTTTCACTTTGTATTAATTGAACTTGAGCTTGCTGCAAATCGCGCAGCGATCGCGCTAACTGTTGAGCTTTTTCTCGTTCTCGCGCTTCGCTTGCCCTTAGAGATTGCTCAATCTGCTTGCGCTCAGTGATATCAATGATGGTTCCCTCGTAGTAGAGTAAGGTGCCGTTGGCATCACAAATCGCGCGGGTATTCTCGGAAACCCAGATGATGCTGCCATCTTGTTGATAAATTTGATACTCGAATCCTTTAACTTCACCCTGTTTAGTTAATAAATCTAAAAGGTTCTTGCGGCATTTCGGGTCAACATAAACTTGCTCTTTGATTTCTGGGATGCTATTCATCATCTCCTCAGGAGACTCATAGCCGTAAATTTTTGCTAGTGCCGGATTGACACAAATGTAGTGTCCGTCTAATGTAATCTGGAAAATTCCCTCAATGGCATTTTCAAAGATACTGCGATACCTTGTTTCCGCTTGTTGCAGCGCTTCTGCGGATCGCTTGCGCTCGGTGGTGTCTTGAAAGGCAGCAATCGCATAAGCAATATCGCCCCGGTCATCAAAAATGGGGGACGCCCACACCTCTATGGGAATTATTTTGTCTGTTTGATAAATCTCCGTATCGTCAACGGTTACTTTTTCGCCTCTCAACGCTCGTATAATCGGCAGGCGATCGCTGGGGTACAATTGCTCTGTGCCTGCGAGATAAAGTTGATAAGTCTCTGGCAATTCCTCGACAGTGGCTTCTGACATAATGCCTTTGCCTAGGATTTGCTGTGCCGTCTGATTGGCGTAGTAAGATTTACCGCTAGCATCAACCACGAAGACGCCCACTGGCAGGGCTTCCAGAAATTGCGCCAGCCTGCGATCGCTTTGTTTTCCCGCCTCCACTGCCTTGTCATACAACTGCGCTGCAACCGTATCCGAGTGTTCGGTAGTATTCTCCAGCAAGATTTCCAAGTCAACTTTTTCTCTTTTCAAGTCTTCCAATTCTTGGGACAAGCTTTCTATCTTCAAAAAGAGCTGTTCTGTTAATGATTTTTCTTCCTCAATTGCCATAAATTTTTATCTTTGCCAAAAAATGGATTACCCTAGCAAGGGATATTTTTAGAGTTTTGTATCACTATTTAAATATTCCCTTTCTTAGGGGCTTTTGTAACAAACTTTACAGAACATTTACTTACAAACTGGTTAAAACTTCTCGCTCCAGCAATTTGAGTTTGAGAGCGGCAGCAAACTCACGAAAGATAAAGTGCAAGTTCTATACAAACAGCGCAGACTACAGCCTTTGGTGTGAAGGCAATGCAAGCTGTTTTGCATCTACAACAGATAAGAAGTCAAACTCGGCTTATTTCTGTTTAAGAATCAGCAAAGTGATGTCATCGTAAATTTTTTGCTCACCGATATGCCGTCGCAGATCCTCAATCACAGCTTGTTTAATTTCCTCAACGGTCTGTTGGCAGCTGCGGCTGACTATGTCGCACAGCCGATCTAACCCGTATTGCACCTTGAATCTATTTTCGGCTTCAGTAATGCCATCGGTGTACAGCACCACGACGTCCCCTGAGTGCAATTGCAACTGAATCTGGGCAACGAAATTGGTAATGTCTGCTTCTAGCCCAATCGGGAAGCCTAAATCAACCGTGTCTATCCGTTCCACCTGACCGCCGGAACGCACGACAATCATTTCTTCATGTTGCCCCGTCAGGCGCAGCGTTCCCGCTTGGTAGTCCAATAAGGAAAGGCTAAGATTTTTATCGGAACTCATCCGCTGCACATTGTGATAAATAGTGCGGTTGAGTACGTCCAAAAATTTTTTGGGGTCGGTTTCGTTGTTTTCCAGTAGCGTCCGGACTGCTGTCTGCACCATGATCGTTAAGACGCCGCTTTCAAGCCCGTGTCCGGTGACATCGCCGATCCCAATTTTGACTGTATCCTCATAATTGAGTACATCGTAGTAGTCGCCGCCTACCTCTTCGGCAGGTTCCATAAAGCTGGCAATCTCCAGTCCAGGAAGCGATTCAAGTTCTTGCTGTTTAGGCAATAGCATCTGTTGCAGTCGGCGCGTTACGGCTAACTCAGCGCTCATGCGGATATTGTCGGCTTGAAGACGCTCGTTAAGGGCAAGAATCTCGGCGTTGGCGTGAGCGAGTTCGCTGGTGCGTTCGTCAACTTTTTGTTCCAAAGTGTGGCTGTAATTCCGCACCGCCTCCTCAGCTTGCTGGCGCTCGGTAATATCGCGCACCAGTACCACATATTCTTGAAAGTCCTGATTGAAACGGTTAGAGACGGCTGCCTCAACGATGGTGGGATGTTCGGGCGTTTTTAGGGTATGTTCGCTCCGACTCGACCAATTATCTGGTTGACCTGCCAAGGCGGGAAATATCTGGTTGAGACGACATCCTAGGAGATTGGGAGCGATCGCTTTTAATAGTTGCTCGGCGGCTGGGTTGGCTTGCCGAATAACGCCCTTTTCATCGACGACGAGAATCCCGTCAATGGCAATATTAAACAAATGCTCAGACTGTTCTCTGGCTTCGACAATTGCCATGACTTGGGGCAAACTTGTCCAGCAAGCGATCGCTACCCCAACAAAGGCAGCGATCAGCAGCATCACCACATAGAGATTGTTGCCATTCTGACCTAGGTCTACCGCCCCAATTCTGGCTCTAAACATCCAGCTAATCGTGGCAGCGCTACAGATCAGTAAGATCAGGATGACTACCTGAAACCCTACAAAATCGGATATTTTAGTTTGCGATCGCCCTCGGTAATGCTGAATCCACCAAGCAGCATGAAAGGGTGCCCACCGGATGCGGCGTATCACCCGATCTGCTGCCAAAATCCCTAGGGGAAATAGCAACCCAATCAAGAAGTCTTTCCAACCCCAAGCCAAACCCCCAACCACTAAGACAACGACTTCCAGCAAAAAGAAGACCCCCGACCACCAAGGCAGAAATACCTCCGGTCTCTTTCGGCGCAGCCACAGTGCTAAATGTACCGACATGATAGACACAAACCAGCCGGTGTTACTCACCACCGCAATCCGGGCGACATCCCCCCAAGCTAGACAAATGAAAGTGAACAACAACGTCAGCACCAAAGCGGGACCGAATACACCCCGTCGGGACACCACAGCGAACACGGGAGATAAATGTCCGTCTGTAGCAAGTTGGTACAGCATCCGGGGACAGTTGGAAAGCACCGTCGCGCAACTCAGAAGCGACCCAGCAGCGAGAAAAAAGGTAACGATGATCGCTGCCGACTGTCCCCAGAACGGCGTAGAAACTGCTAACAAATTCAAGAAAGTGTCACTGCCCAAACCTGGGTCGGTTGCTAAGCGCATCAGTACCCAGGAACCCCCCAGAAAGATGGGCGGCATGATCCAACAGGAGATACTTAGAAACCGCAACGTTTCATCAGGGCGTCGGCTATCAGCAACAAATGCAGACGCAGATTCACAAGCGTAGGTCGTGTAGGTGACAAAGAATAACCACTTCGCCCAATCCACAAAAGAGGGAGGCGACCAACTGGATGGGAAAAAGCCAGGACTTGCTGGGGAAATGGCTAACCAGCCGATGCCAAATAGACAAAAAGCGAGTAAAAGTCCAATTGCCGGGATAACAAAAAATAAGTGCAGGATACTTAAAGCGCGGGTGCCGCTAAACGCCAAAATAAACGCGATCAGCGTCAAGCCAATTTTCACAAGAGTATCGGGACAAGCAATTCCTAAAGGCTCCAGGTTTACCTTAATGAGTTCTGTAAGGACAACCACGTTAATCGCCAGCGTCGAAACCCAGCTGAAGAAGTAACCAACTGCCGCGTAACGGGCTAACCCCGGATAGTGCTTTAGCAATCGGGTGGTATAGTTGGGCGTTCCTCCGGCTACGTCAGGAAAATGCCTGCCTAAGCGTTTTACTTGCAGGTTTAGCAAGATGCCAAGGATCGTTCCTGGCAACCAGACAAAAATAGCCCCCGTACCGAGAGCAATGTGCAGTACGGGGGCTATGGCAGGCCAAGAGATATGAGCCGTTACACCAAAGCCCCACGTTTCCAGAGAGCTAAGACTGCGGGGTAAGCGCGGGGCTGAGTACTGATTCGGAGGCGCAGAGTCTATGATTGTCGGCAATGGTGTTGAGGTCATCAGGTTTATTCGTATTTTTGTCTCAATTTATTTTTAAAGCTTGACAAGGAGAGCGATCGCGCTATTGAGATTTCCAGGAGATTAATTGCAGTAAGATACTTTTTTTAATTTATATGTCGAACTATTCCTATTTGAGTCCTGGCATGATGCCATCGTAAATTATGCGCTCTGCAAATCATCGCAGGTTTTCAACACAACGCTGTTCTCGCCAGTATTGCATCCTAGACCTGTTTTCGGCTTCGGTAATTTCATCGGTTATCCTAATTTATTTTCTCTAGAAATACTTGCCTATCTATTCATCGTTGATTGTTATTGGAGAAGTCTTGATAAAACCTAAGCTGAAAGCTATAAACTAAAATCAAATCTTTGAATTTGATACTAATAGAAAGTTTACTTATTAAGTGATTCATATCCTTTTGGTTTATATCTCCAACCGCAACCCTAATCGAGTATTGGTCAGGGTTCTGCTATGTAGCATTACCAGAGAAAGTGGTATTTGTTTATTTGATAACTACGTTTTTTTTGAGAATTCACACTTTGTAGAGATGCTTTCCAGAAAACATTTTTACAAAGTGTTAAATTCTTGGAATAAGCGATTTAAGGAGCGCCCGACGGTTCGACTGGACGGATAATTGCTGGGGTAGCGGATTCTTCGGGTTGAAAGATTGCCTGAAGTGCTTCTTCTAGAGTTTCTGCCATAACGATCCGGTTTTCGTAAGCGACAATCACTCTCACTAATGTTGGTAGACTATTTTGTTCTGCTTCTAGATAAAGAGGTTCGACGTAGAGAAGCGATCGCTCAATTGGAATTACTAACAAATTACCTTGTATTGCCCTGGAACCCTGCCGATTCCATAGAGAAATCTGTTGAGAAATAACCGGATCTTGGTTGATTAAAGCTTCGATTTGCTCTGGGCCATAGACCAACTCCTGTTTGGGAAACCGATAAAGCAACAGCTTGCCGTAATTCTCCCCATCGGAACGCGCTGCTAACCAGGCAATTAAATTGTTACGTTGGGTGGGTGTAAAAGGAAGCAGCAGAATAAATTCTTCCTCCTGGGCAGTTGGCAGTCTTGTGATTAGGTAGTAGGGTTCTACGGGTCGCGGTTCGCTGCCATAAATCTCAGTCGGAACCTGCCACTGGTCTTCCCGGTTATAGAACACCTGGGGGTCGGTCATGTGATAAGTCCGCAACCGTTCCGACTGAATGCTGAAAAAGTCCACTGGATAGCGGAGATGACTCCGCAGGGAAGTGGGCATTGCATTTAATGGTTTTACCAGGTCGGGAAAGATAGCAGTCCAGGAGTTAATAATCGGGTCTTGGGGGTCGGCAACGTAAAAATTAACCGAACCGTTATAGGCATCGATGACGACTTTGACAGAGTTGCGGATGTAATTAAATTGGTTTTCTCCAGGATCGGAGTAAGGATAGCGATCGCTTGTTGTATAAGCGTCAATAATCCAGTAAAGGTAATTTTGCTCCTTCGATGCATCGGTCTTGGCAACCACTAAGTAGGGGTCGCTATCGAACTGCAAGAAAGGCGCGATCTTCTGAACTCGCTGTGCAATATTGCGACGAAACAACAGCTTGGTTTGCGGTGTGAAATTCCGCGTAAACATCATCTGCCAGTCTTTCAAATACTCGGCAAATAAAAGACGACGCCACCACGAACCGATGGAGACGCCGCCAGTACCATCGTAAGTGTTATAAACATTCTCGTTGCCACTGGGATAATCTAACTCTTCGACTGTCGTTGGCGTCATCACATAAGTATTCGTGAGTTCGCCGTAGTAAATCCGGGGTATCCCAATCGGAATGCTGACTCGAATGCGTTCGCTGGATACATTTAAGGCATTGTTATCACCAGAATCTGCACTCGTTCCAATATCTTTAACAAAGTAATCTGGCAACCCACCTGCGCCAACTGTATTCACAGGGCTGAGGGTAAAGCCATAACCGTGAGTGTAAACTAAATGTTTATTAACCCAAGTTTGAGCTTCTTGGGGAACGGCATTGTAATCTAATTCTCTTGCTGCCAGAATCACCTGTCGTTTTTCTGTCCCATCGCTTTGTGCAGATGCTTCTAGTTTCAAAGTATATCGATCGATATCGGCGTCAGGAAATTTGTAGTAAAGCCGAATCTGTTGCAGTTGGCGATTTGTTTGTAATAAGGGACGTGTATCCCAAAGGCGAATATTGCGAATCGTCAGTTCATTTTGCTGGAGGTCTACGGCAGTAAGATTTGCTTGAGGGTCGAAGGTTTGAACGTCAATATTCTCTAAATTAAATGCTTCCCTCGTATAGGCAATACTGTGTTCAATATAGGTTCTTTCTCGCACCAACTCATTGGGTTGAACAATGAGGCGTTGCACTGCGACAGGTAAGCCAATTAAAAATAAAAAATTGAAAATTGAAAATCCCAACAAACCAATTTTTAATTTAAAAGTTTTAATTTTTAATTGAATTGTCTGCCAAAACAAAAGCAACGCGATCGCTAGTAAAAATACGCTCAATCCGGTATACAGTGGCAATCGCACGGTGACATCGGTGTAACTGGCACCATAAGTAACGCTGGTGGTGGAATACAACAATTGATACCGCAATAACCAATAACCGAGAGCCAAAGCAGCACATAGGCAACCGCTGAGTCCGTACAAATGGCGCATCTGGGATTTGGAAAACCCTAAAAATCTTCCCTCACTAAAACTATCTCCAGATAGCAAATATATTAGAGTGACTGCTGCAAAACCATACAAAAATAGTCCAAAAAGCCAAAATTCTAGTAACTCCCAAACAGGCAACTGAAATACATAAAAGCTGATATCTCGTCCAAATAAGGGGTCAACACTGTTAAAACTGGTGGGATGAAAATACTGTAAAATTCTCGCCCAGTGGCTTGATAGCACCAGTCCAAAAAATAAACTGAGGACAAGCGCGATCGCTGTTAACAAAAACTGCGGATAAATCAACACCAGAGCCGCCGATACCAACACCACGACAACCTGCCAGATGCTAGAGAGCATCTTTCTACCCATCTGCCAGATCAAGTCAGGCTGAAACCAAACTGGCAACAGAGGAGATACACTTGGCAACCCGACCTTAGAATGCCAATAACTCGTGGCTATTTGACTGTAGTGCAGCAGCATCAACCCGATCGCTAAACTAAGTACTCCTAGCAAAGGCAAAAGCGATCGCAATTTCAGTACTGAGGACTGAGGACGGATCGAAGAAAAAGATTCTCTCTGGTACTCTTCACTTAAGACTTTATCTCCCCTAACTCCCGCGCTAACGCGCTGCTTCGCTAGAAAAAAGGGAGAATCAACCTCCCCCTTTTTAAACCCTGTGGGGGGGATCTCTTTAGAATACTTAAGACGATGGGCAAGATATAGATTACCTAGTAAAAAGCCAGCGGTGACAATAAATGCGATCGCCCCCAACCCCGCCTGAGTGCTTACCCTGAGAAGAAACGCCGGTAGATATCCGACTTCCTGGAACCAAAAAACATCTGCTACTAGGTAAGCGACTAGATCGAAGGCTAGCCACAGTCCTAGTAGCAGTAAAAGTCCTGGAAAAATTCGATTCATTATTCATTGTTCGTTGTTCGTTGTTCATTGTTCATAGAAGTTTGCCATGAACCCTGAACGATGAACCCCGAACGATTAACTAAATTGTTCGCCTATATCCAGGTTAAACAGAGTTTGGAGTGCCTGCATCGCTTTGCGTCTGGCTTCGATATCCTGCTGCGATCGCAGTTGTACCATCGGATCGTGCAGAATTTTATTGACAATTCCGCGCGTTAGTGCCTCGATAACTTCTTGATGTCTTTCGGCAAATTCTGTACCCAAGCGAGACAAAGCTTTTTCTAACTCTTGGGTGCGAATCGTTTCCATTTTATCGCGCAGGCAGCTGATGGTAGGAACGGTTTCCAGCGATCGCCACCAGAGATCAAAGGCTTCCACCTCTTCTTCTAGCAATTCCTGGGCTTCCATTGCCATCTTGCGGCGGCTTTCGTGATTCTGAGCCACCACTGCCTTTAAGTCATCGACATTAAACGCCTGCACGTTGTCCAGATCGTTAACATCCCCATCCACATTACGCGGCACGGAAATATCAAAGATCATCAAACCTCGGTGCGCTTCCAGGTGAATTTCCAGTTTCGATCGATTTAACAGGGGTTCTGTGGAAGAGGTACTGGTAAACACTAAATCCGAGGAAGCGATCGCTGACATCATTTCTGACAGTGGATACAGTTGCAACTGTGCCTCTGGGAACTGATTCGCCAATTCCTGTGCCCGTTGCATAGAACGGTTCAACACCGAGATGTGAACCGCTCCTTTTGCTAGTAAATGTTGCACTAACAGCCGGGACATTTTCCCCGCACCTAGAATCATTACTCGGCAAGCTGCCAAGTTCTGGGCTTTGATCTGGGCTAACTCTACCGCTGCTGAACTGATGGAGACAGCACCTGTACCGATACTGGTTTCCGTCCGAACTCGCTTTCCAGCAGTCAGTGCTTGCTTGAACAACCGATTCAGGATGCTACCAATGCCCTTGTATTGCTGTCCCAGTTTGTGAGTATGTTTCACTTGCGCCAGGATTTGCCCTTCCCCCAGCACCAAACTATCTAAACCTGCTGACACTCGCATCAAGTGCATGACTGCATCTTCATGCAACAAAACAAACAAGTGTTGCCGCAGTTGATGGAGGGGAAATTTGCTGTGTTCGGAAAGAAATTGGGTGACTTCCCGAACGCCCTGTTCGGTTTCATGAGCAACGATGTAAATTTCCAGGCGGTTGCAGGTGCTAAGAATCGCGACTTCTGCAATGTGGGGGTAGCTCATGAGGGCAAGAGTTGCACCTTCACACGCTGGCTCTGGAATACTTAATTTTTCCCGAATCTCAACCGGCGCTGTTTTATGGCTAAGACCTACGACTGCAATATTCATTTGCTAATTGCTAATTACTAATTGCTTATTGGGTTGATGGTTAAAAGATTAGAAGATTGAAGATTGAAGGGTGAAGATTGAAGGTTGAAAGTTAACCTGCACGACCTTCAACCTGCAACCTACAACCTGCAACCCGATTTCCGATTATCCGCAGACTACCTCAATTGCAGTTGCTTCGGCTCTTCAAACATGTGGATCGTATCAACAAAGCGGGCGGTCTGCGACTGGCTGGAAATGACCAAGCTTTGAGTCCGTGCCCCACCCTTGAAGAACCGCACGCCTTCCATGAGCGTACCAGGAGTGATACCACAAGCTGCGAACAGAACTGTCTTGCCAGAGGCGAGTTCCTCAGCACTGTAAACTTTGTCTGGGTCTGTGATGCCCATGCTATTAAGCCGTGCGATATTGCTCTCTCTGCTTTCTCCGATCAATCCAGTTTTCACCACATCTGGATCGTAGATCAGCTGACCTTGGAAGTGTCCACCCAGACAGCGCAGAGCGGCTGCTGAGATGACGCCTTCGGGTGCAGCACCAATTCCCATCAAAGCGTGAATATTGGTACCGGCAAAGGCGCAGGAGATGGCAGCAGAAACGTCACCATCGCTGATCAGTCGCACTCTGGCTCCCGCTTGCCGGATTTCTTGAATCAGTTCTTTGTGACGAGGGCGATCCATCACTACGACCACCAGTTCCTCAATCGAGCGACCCAGGCACTCTGCGAGAATCTTCAGGTTTTGGGTGGCGGACTTGTTAATATCAACATGACCGCGTGCCACTGGGGGCGCTGCCAGCTTTTTCATGTAAAAGTCAGGAGCGGCAAACAAACCGCCTTTTTCAGCAATTGCCAGAACTGCCATTGAACCATTTTGACCGTAGGCAACGAGGTTGGTGCCTTCGCAAGGGTCAACGGCAATGTCAATCTCAATTAATTCATCTGGGTTGCAATAAGTTTTGGCATCTTCGCGGGTACAGATACCAACTTCTTCTCCGATATACAACATGGGGGCATCATCCCGTTCGCCTTCACCGATGACGATCCGACCCCGCATATAAATTTTGTTCATCCGCTCCCGCATGGCTTCCACCGCGACTTGGTCAGCGATGTTTTTTTCGCCTTTTCCCATCCACCGGGAGGATGCGATCGCAGCTTGCTCAACTACCTCTATAATTTCTAATCCCAGCGTGTTTTCCACAAAAATTATCCTCTCAACTGCTTGATTTAGCGTCGTTTCATCTGGCGATTCCAGTTAGAAGTCTATCAGAGGGGGGATACCCAAAGCTGGAGATTAACGGCTTGGTTTATGTTAACTTTTGTAATTCATCCGGCTGATGGGTCATGGGTCATTCGTTGGGAAATTACGAATAACTCATGACTCCTGGCTTTTTTTAAGGCAATTCAACCGATGTCGGTTTAGCAATGTGAGGCAGACCCCAACCGAGTTTTTCTCGTAAAATTCGGAAAAACTCAGGGGATTGCAAGCGGATGAACCGAGCTGAAAAAGGCGATCGCTCCAGATACACCCGATCTTCTGGCAATACATAGCATCCAGCATTCCCATCCACCACCATTACCAGTCGGTTAGGATTTGCGGGGAAAATCGTCACAGGTTCGCTATCTGCAAACACCAACGCCCTAGACGCCAGTGAATGAGGACAAATCGGCACCAACTGTAATGTCGGCACTCCAGGCGTCACCACCGGCCCCCCAGCACTCAATGAGTAAGCCGTCGAGCCAGTCGGGGTCGAGATAATCACCCCGTCTGCGGCAATATCCATCAGCGCGTGACGCCCAATCAGCACCTCGAAATGGCACATACTGGTGAGCGGTTCCCGATGAATCACCATTTCATTCAGGCACAGCGCTTCCCACAGCCGGACATTATCGCGAAATAGTTGCACCGCGAGCATCGCCCGCTCTTCGACTTCATACTCCCCAGCCATGAGCATTTCCAGCGCTTGCGGGATCTGGTTCACATAAGCTTCAGTGAGAAAACCCATGTGCCCAGTATTCACCGCCAGCAAGGGAATCCCGCAAGGTGCCACTTGGCGAAATGCCGCCAGAACCGTGCCATCTCCCCCTAACACCACGGCAAATTTCATCTCTTCATCAAAGCCGGGGGGAGCCAGGGAATCGATTGGGGTATGACATACCGGACGATCGGGGCGAGAATATCCCAAAATCCCACCGGAACCTGTTGTCATGCAAACTTCCCAACCAGCGGCTGTCAGCTTGTCTTTTAACTCTGTTGCAGCGCGACAAGCTACAGGTTTGGTGTCATTGTATATAATCCCTGCTTTGGGCACGCTTCGAGTCCGGTAGTAGTTCATTCTTAATTGTTAGCGATCGAGGATTGGTTTTTAGGTATGTAACCTATTAAAAACCAACAACTAACAACTCACTTTGCGTTGAGGCTGTAATCAGTTCAAGATGTATAGGGCATTTTCTTTTTACTCTGCTTTTTATTTTTTGATTTTTCGTAATCAATTTCCTTAAGTTTTTTCAAGATGCGACTGAAGTAGTCTTGCAGGTATGCCTCCAAAGTCGTGATTTGGGCTGAGTCTATCCCGAAGACTTGATAAACCTCATCCATCGACGCATTCAGGGGTTTGCCGGTCGCTACCACTTCTGCAAAAGCCAATCGATCTGCTAGGTTCCAGCCCCATTCAAAAAAGCGAGCGATCCGTCGCACTGTCCGCAGTAAGCCCAAAGGCATTCGCGTGACCTTGGATTCTCGCCCAGAAAGACGTTCGCACAGGCGGATGATTTCATAAGCACCCCAAGCGCGAGAACCGACAATCGGGAAGGTTTTCTTTTCAGTTTCCGGAACCTTCAGGGCTTTGATTGCAAACTTAGCAATATCCTGAGTGTCCATGTAAGCCACCGGAGAGGTGTCCCCTGTCACCCATACAGCTTGTCCATCTAAGATCGGCACTGCATACTGACCAATCAGCCCTTGCATAAAGCCGCAAGGTCGCAAAATGGTGTAATTTAACCCGGATTCTGCTAAGAAAAGCTCCGTACACCGCTTGATTTCCATCAACGGGACATTGGGATACTTTTCAGCATCCAAGATGGAAAAGAAGATAAAACGATCAACTTTGGCAGCGCTGGCGGCTTGAATCAGCGCTACTTTGCCATCCCAGTCTACCTGTTTGATACTAGTGGCGTCTGTCGGTCGTGAAGTTGCCGCATCAATCACGGCTGTGACACCTTCAAAGGCTGCTTTCAGGCTTTCAGGATTGGTGAGATCGCCGCCGACTAACTCAGCGCCCCATTCTTTTAAAAATGCCGCCTTCTTCGCACTTCGTACCAGACAGCGAACTTGATAGCCCTCTTCTATTGCCCGACGAGCCACCTGTCTGCCCAGGGTGCCGGTGGCACCGACAATTAATAAAGTCATCTAGTAATTAGTAAGGAATCTTAAACTTTCTATAAGATGTTATCAGAAATCTCAGAATTAACGCAAAGAAAGTTTACAAAACTAGTAATCAGAGCGATCGCGCACCTCAATTGCTAGTCGCTAATCCTATGAAAATGCCCAATAGTAAATTCTCGCCAGATGACAAAGCAACGGGCGAGGAACAAATCAACGATACGTTTTTATGGCAACGGACAAGCTGCTAGGGGCGTTGATGGAACACGCCCCGGCGTGGCTTGCCCTTGCTTTCAGGGGTTGCCCTTAGAGGGACTCGTTTTCGCCGCCTTGGATTTTGAGTAACAAAAAGCCTAGACCCAGACCCACTAAAATCAGGGTAGAGGACAATATAGCTGCATTAAAAATCTCACCGCTCATCGGTTGTAGGCTCCTTGGGAATCAATTAAAAAGTTTAGAGTATTTTAAACTGAAAGCTGTGAAAACTTTCTTTACACAAACACCTACCAATCTCACGCAACGGCAAGAACGTCCTCGGTTAGCGGTAACACTGGGAGATCCGGCGGGGATTGGGCCAGAGGTGGTGCTGAAGGCGTTGGCAGATCCGATTACCGAAAATTGCGAGATTACTGTCGTTGGCAGTCGGGGACTGTTGCAAGAAACTTATCATCGATTGACCCGACAACGTAAGGGCACGGTGCCGTGCCGCTCCCAGCAACAGGAACAAAGCCTGCCTACACAGACTTTAGAAGCGGGTGGGGAGGCATCTGAGTTGGTGTCAGCACCGCTAGCAAACCCGGCACAGTTATCAATTCTTGATGTCCCGCTGGATGGGGAAATAGAGCGGCAAATCAAGATTGGGACTGGGAATGCTGCGAGTGGCGCGGCAAGCTTTGCTTATATGGAAACAGCGATCGCGCACACGCTTTCGGGTGAGTTCCAAGGCATTGTGACTGGCCCGATTGCGAAATCTGCTTGGAAAGCCGCAGGATATGATTATCCGGGTCAAACGGAACTGTTAGCCAAGCGTTCCGGGGTTCAGCGCTTTGGGATGTTATTTGTGGCGCGATCGCCTCATACTGGTTGGACACTCCGCACTTTACTTGCCACTACCCATATTCCCCTCCGTCAAGTCGCTGAGGTGCTGACACCGCAACTGCTGACGAATAAGCTTGATTTGCTGGTGGAATGCTTAAAAGCAGATTTTGGGATAGAAAAGGCAAAGATAGCGATCGCTGGTCTAAATCCTCACAGCGGCGAACAAGGACAACTGGGACGAGAAGAAATCGATTGGTTAATCCCTTGGCTAGAGCAACAACGGCGACCCGATCTGCAACTGGATGGCCCAATTCCCCCAGATACGATGTGGGTAAAGCCCGGTCAAGCCTGGTTCGGTTCAAATGGCATCTCATCGGCTCACGATGCTTACTTGGCACTCTATCATGACCAAGGCTTAATCCCGGTTAAACTGATGGCATTTGACCGAGCGGTAAATACTTCTATCGGTCTTCCCTTCATCCGCACCTCTCCCGATCACGGGACTGCTTTTGATATCGCTAGTCAGGGAATTGCCGATGCTACCAGTATGAAGGCAGCGATTCAACTTGGGGCTGAATTAGCGGCTCGGAGGACAGCCGCGAACGCTATGTAGCTTTCGCTAGCGAATAAGGTATCGTCAGCCAGATTAATTCGAGAAGAGATTGTTCATGTTTGCATATTTGATTTTTAGCGCGATCGCTCAAAGCATCCACTTGAGCGCTCCCAAACTTCCTGCGTCTAAATCTGAGAACGCTCGAGCCAAGTTCGAGCGAATAGCAGCCTCAACAGTACCAACGAACTCCGCCTTCGCAGACTTAAGGTATTTAAAAACCGCACAGAGGGGTTTTGCCGTTTTACCTGTTGCTTATGTAGCCGCGAATTCTATTCACCGGAAACATTCTCTAGGGTTGGATGCTAAAAACGGTATCTCCTCACAAACACCATTTTTTAAAAGCGATCGCAATCAAAAATTCTTTCATCTTGGTTTTAAAGCTATTAGAAGTGCGCCAGGGGTTACACTTTATCATCAAAACTCTGATTATGTGCAAGTTGTTGATTTGAGCAAAGGCGCGTCTGTCAAATTCCTTTATGGCGAGATTACCAATCCCGGTAAGAAACAAGGCGCTTATGGAGGAAACGATCCTAAGTTGAGACGCCAAACGCTGACACAAGCCTGGAAAAATTTCTATTCTTTTAATAAAAAAGCTTTTTCGATAACGAATGGTCAGTTTTTCAGAAATGACACTAAATCCTCCATCATCACTAACTTAGCTTTTCTAGTTAAAGCCAATGGAATCATTATGAGTGACGGCTATGCAGGCGAAAGTGAGTTTGTCAGCCAAAAGCTGATGCTTGCAGTTTGGGATAATCGCGCAGAAATTAGCATTTTTTACGGTAAAAATTCTCTTTACTCTTCTTCAGCACCTAATATTATTGTTGGCTTGAGTGAAAAAGCGAATAAATTTATGAATAAAAATCTGGGTAGAACTTTTATGGGAGTTCTAGATAAAGACTCTAACGGGATTCATGAAACCGTTTTAATTTTTAATTCGACTGATTCAACTCAGTTCCATGCAGCACAGACGCTAAGAAAGTTTGGTGCAGATAAAGTAGTCATGCTCGATGGTGGCGGATCTTCCCAGTTGCTTGCTCAGGGTGAAAATTATATTAAATCTACAAGAACAATTCCCCAAACTATTGGCGTGGTGAGCGCTCCTTGAGCAAAGACTAGGCAGGAATAAGAATGCGATCGCAAGGAATGCCCTGTTGATTCAGGTAGGGTGCGATCGCATTTTCATTTTTTGCTTTCTTCATTTTAAACCTTTGCAAATTAGGTAAACCAAGTAGATGGGGAAAAACTCTGCTCAGACGAGCTAGGAAGTTGATGTTTAATCCAATCTCTCTTCCTTCGGAGAATCTCAAAAATTCCTTGGCGAATTACTGTTTCTATGTGCAGCTTTCTTTCTCCAGAGCAGTAACGGCGATTACATTTCTCTGAAAGTTTTTGACCATCCTCGATCGCAGCGTATACGTTAGGAACTCGACTCAGGGTATAAGTCATTAATTCTTTATATAATCTAGAATTTAAAAAAGCTCCGTATTCAAAATACTCTTGTTCATTGTCTAAGATTTGAGCAATTTCATCGGCAACCCATAACATTGTTAAATTGATGGTTCGATTAGCCATTTTAACCTCACTTTTTATCGAATAACATTCTGATTTTGTCTGGTTGATTTTCTAATTTATATCTATTATTATTAAATTTTAAAAACATCAACGTCTTGCCCGAAGCAAATTTTAAAACTGGAGATTTTCTCTTATTTTATTTATGAAGTTTTCACGTAAAAACACAGATAAAATTTAATTACTTTCTTTGCAAATGAAGAGACAATAATAGTACTTATAGGCTGACTAATAGGTAATAATTTCCCCCAGCCATAAAGTTTACGGGTATCTTGCTTAGAGGTTTTTGTTAACATCGGCTGCTTTGCAAACTCAAGGCATGAATATTAACAGGAAACTCAGCTTCTATTGGATTAATATCAGTTCTATCTACTAGCGCAAAGAGAGCATACTGGATTAATCGCTTCTAGCGTATGCCGACTAACCCAGCCTGCATTAAAAGGAGGTCGTCAGATTGGGAAACAGACTCTAGCCTGTTTTGAATCTAAGATTACGTCTCAAATGTAAAAAAATAGAGGAGAAATCGGGAAGAAATCGAGAAGAAATGAAAAAAACAGTAAACTTTTGCAAATAATATTTTGCTGCTGTTTACAAAGCATCAAATTAAGATAGCTGTTTAAGGCGATACCCAATACCGTGAATTGTCTCAATCAAATCGGGCGGTGCGCCTACTGCTCTGAGTTTCTGCCGTAGGCTTTTAATATGGGCTTTAACAGTCTCCTCCTCTGGCGGTTCCTCAAGAGACCATACGTGTTCAATGATGCTACTGCGGCTGAGTACCCGCCGACCATTGCGGAGGAATAGCTCCAATAAAGAATATTCCTTGCGGGTTAAGTGCAAAGATTGCTCAGCATAGCTAACTTCATAGGTACTAGGGTTAAAGCTCAAGCTGCCCCACTCTAGCACTGGAGACGCTGAGGAACTCCCTCGACGCAACAAAGCGCGTATCCGGGCTAATAACTCTGGCAGATCGATCGGTTTAACAATATAATCATCCGCTCCAGCATCTAAGCCGGTGACTTTATCTGCGCTAGTGTCACGGGCAGTGATCATGAGGATTGGCTGGTTGTAGTCATGAGAGCGCAATCGACGGCAAAGGCTTATGCCATCTAGCTTAGGCAGCATTACATCTAGCAAAATTAAGTCATACGTAACGGTTTGGACTTGATCCCAAGCAGCTTCCCCATCTGTCACCACATCAACCACATAAGTTTGATCGGTAAGAGCTTCTACTAAAGCTTCTGCAAGACGCAAATCATCTTCTATTAGAAGGATTCTCATTGCATAAATTGCTTTTAGTTGATAAAAAACGGGAAATAAAGATGATTGATAAAGTCTCTAATTGGCTAAACTGCCCTATTCATAGAATATCATCTATCATTCGGACGATTAACGCAGGATAAACAGTAACCTTAGCAAGAAAACAATGCGATGAAGTGGCCTATTAAAAAAACAATGATTATCAGCGGTTTAGGGTTGGCATTGTTGCTACTCGGTGCAACAAGTACAGCTTCGTATTGGAGCATGACTCAACCGATCGAATGCCATGAATGGATACAGCACACTGAAGAAGTTGTGCAGAACCTTGATGAGATGCTTTCTACGCTAAAAGATATTCAAGCAAAGGAACGCAACGATATCCTAAGGGGCGACGAAACTTGGCTAAACACCGCTCCCGCGGCTAGTCCGGAAATTGGCTCGAAAATTCAAAAGCTCCGAAAGTTGACGGGCGATAACTCCCTGCAACAGACAAAGTTGAATGTGCTTGAGTCTTTAGTGACAAAGGAACTCCCTGTAGCCGAAAAGTTAGTTTCCTTGCGGCAAAACAATGATGAAGATGCGGCGGGTCAGATTGCCCTGATTGAAGAGGAGCAAAAGCGTCAAGGTGAGATTCGCCAGTTAATTCAGCAGATGCAGAATGATGAGCGAGCATTTTTACAGCAGCGATCGCTAGCAGTATCAACCAGCGCTCAAAATACAATCCTGATGCATTATCTTGGCACAGGCTCGGTTTTTTTGCTTTTATGCTGGGTTTACTTGCTTCTGTATAGCGAAAATGCAAAGCGTCAACGCGCAGAGGAAGCACTCAGAAAGGTTAATGAGGAACTAGAAATCAGAGTTCAGGAACGAACCGCAGAAATCGTTAGTACGAATGAATTGCTGCTGGCTGAAATTATCGAGCGCAAGCGAGCTGAAGAAGCGTTACATCTAACCCAATTTTGTGTCGAGCGGGCGGTATATGCGATCGCTTGGATAAATCCGGAAGGGCGGTTTGTCTATGTAAACGACGCCCTTTGTCATTCCATCGGTTATTCACGAGAAGAATTACTCTCGATGAGCCTATATGACGTAAATCCGGACATTCCCCCAGCAGTCTGGCCAGATATTTGGCAAGCTATCAAGCAACGCGGCTCTCTCTCCCTGGAGTCTCATCATCGTAGTAAAGATAGCAGGATATTCCCGATTGAGGTGACAGGCAATTACTTGCAGTTTAAGGGCAAGGAGTACGCTAGTTTTTTTGCTCG
The DNA here is from genome assembly GCF_014695825.1 of Coleofasciculus sp. FACHB-542. NCBI lineage: Bacteria > Bacillati > Cyanobacteriota > Cyanophyceae > Coleofasciculales > Coleofasciculaceae > Coleofasciculus > Coleofasciculus sp. FACHB-542. The sequence goes on from NZ_JACJPB010000019.1 coordinate 22,258, forward strand.
CGATATCAGCGATCGCCTGCGGCACGCTACGCTACGCCAACAAGCAGAATTAGCTCTCCGAGAGAGCGAACAACGGCTCCAGGCAATTCTAGATAACTCCCAAGCAATTATCTACCTTAAAGACACTTATTGCCGACACATTCTAGTCAATCGCCAGTTTGAAAATTTATTGCACCTCACTAGAGAGCAAGTTCTCGGCAAAAACGATTACGATATATTTCCCAAGGAAATCGCAGATAGATTGGTGTCCAACGACAAGAGAGTGCTTGAATCTGGAAGTTCCTTTGAGTTTGAAGAACTCATTCCTTGCCCCGACGGTATCCGCACTTACTTATCGCTCAAGTTTCTCATTCATAACACCGAAGGGATTCCCTACGCAATTGGTGGCATTTCCACCGATATTAGCGATCGCAAAGCTGCTGAAGAAGCACTGAGAATTAGTGAGGAACGCTTTCGGATTGCGCTCAAAAATTCACCCATCGTTGTCTTTAATCAAGACACCGATTTACGCTACACCTGGGTACATCATCCCACCTCAAGGGTTGTTGACGAAGTTTTACTAGGAAAATTAGAAACCGAAGTCTTTTCGCCTGAAGATGCCCAACAGCTGGTAGCGATTAAGCGCCCGGTGCTGGAAAGCGGAATTGGAACGCGCAAACAGACGTGTATTGCACTCAATGGAAAAGTTCGCCACTACGATTTAACCGTAGAGCCGTTGCGGAATCCAACCGGGGAAGTTATTGGCATTACCGGCTCAGCGATGGATATTACCGACATCCGTACTAGGGAAGAACAACTGCGAGCAATCTTTGAGAGCGCACTCGAAGCGATATTAATTACAGATAACGAGGGCGCTTATGTAGAGGGGAATCCCGCTGCCTGCCAACTACTGGGGCTGCAACTTCCAGAACTCCTGGGAAAGCGGATTGCAGACTTTATGGAGCCTAGTTTCGATTTTGAACAGGCGTGGCACAACTTCCAAAAACAAGGGCTGGCAACCGGAGAATTGCGCCTCCTTCATCCAGATGGAACCGTGCGAGAAGTTGAGTATGCGGCTAGAGCTAATTTTCTTCCTGGGCGACATCTATCGGTGCTACGCGACATCACCGTGCGTAAACAAGCGGAGGCAGCGCTACGGGAAAGCGAGGCTCGTTTCCGCATGATGGCTGATAGCGCCCCTGTGATGATTTGGATGTCCGATCCAGATGCACTTTGTACGTTTTTCAACCAGACTTGGCTAAACTTTACCGGACGGACTCTAGAACAAGAAATTGGGAATAGTTGGTTGGAAGGCGTGCATTCCGAAGATATTCAGCATTGTTTAGATAGCTACTTATCCGCTTTCAATTCCCGAATGTCCTTTTGTATAGAATATCGGTTGAGAAAGGCTGATGGCGAATACGGTTGGATTGTAGATAAAGGAGTTCCCCGGTTTACCCCAGAAGGAGATTTTGCGGGTTACATCGGCACCTGCCTCGACATTACTGAGCGTAAAGCTAGTGAGGAAGCACTGAGAGAAAGCCAACGTTTCATCCAGAAAATTGCCGATACAACGCCTAATTGGCTCTACATTTACGACATGGTTCAAAATTGTAACGTTTATGCCAATCGCCGAACAGAAGATTTTTTTCAATGCACTCAAGCAGAAATCCAAGCAATCGGCTCGCGGCTCTTATCAGATTTTTTACACCCTGACGATTTTTCTAAACTTGATGAATTCAACAAAGAATTTGTCGCCACTAAAGAGGATCAAGTAATCGAAAAAGAATACCGAGTGAAAAACCCCAAGGGTGAATGGCGTTGGTTTCATGTCTGTGAGGTTGTCTTTACGAGAACCACTGACGGTAGACCCGAACAGATTCTGGGTACAGGGGTAGACATCACCGAGCTTAAGAAGGCTGAAGAAATTCGGCTAGCGCTAGAAAGGGAAAAAGAATTAAGTCAACTTCAGCAGCGCTTCTTTTCGATGGTTTCCCATGAGTTTCGCACTCCCATTAGCACTATTTTACTCTCTGCTCAATCCCTAGAAAATTCCTTTGAGCGATGGTCAAAGGAGAAAGTTTTGAAGAATATCGGTCGGATTCAAGCTAGTGCCAAACACATGGTTCAGCTATTAGAAGATATTCTAATCATCAATAGAGCGGAAGCCAGGAAACTAGAATTTAATCCTGCGTCTATTGACATCAAAAAGCTTTGCTATTACTTAACTGAAGAAATGCGGTTAATTGCGGGTAGTAATAATTCAATAATATTTGTCAGCCAGGGAGATAGCCCAAACTCAGCAATCGATGAAAAACTTCTGCGCTCGATTGTTACCAATTTACTCTCCAATGCGATTAGATACTCCCCCCAAGGCAGTCATATTCATTTTTCCCTCGTTTGCGATCGCCAAGAGGCAACTCTGCAAATTAGGGATAAAGGCATTGGTATTCCACCAGAAGACCAACTTCATCTATTTGAGCCGTTCTATCGAGGGGAAAATGTTGGAAATGTCGCTGGTTCGGGATTAGGACTAACCGTGACTAAGAAGTGTGTGGACTTACACGGCGGCACAATTACAGTAAAGAGTGAAGTCGGGGTGGGAACCACTTGCACTGTGACATTGCCTTTATACAACCCTGTAAGGCCAGGAAGTCTCCAGCCCAGCTAGAGCAGTCAAACCATTCTGAGGGTAGACGGCTGCGATCGCACCCACCGAGTAAAGTAAAAAAGTAGCTCAATTGACTAAGATTGGCATTTGGTAGCAAGATAAGTCATGACTTCTTGGCGCGATCGCTTCAATCAAATCAGTGGCAAAAGCCGCTTCGTAGTCTGTCGTTTGTTTGTCCATCTAGCAGGTGCAGAGGTTGCGCCTCTGTTGGGAGTTCTAAATCGTGCTGCTAGAGAAGCCGTCGAAGCTGACGGGGATCTGCAAATTTTGGGCGAAGGACTGGTTGAAATTTGTCAGAACCTCTTACAGTACGATACTTACTGGCAATCCGCAGCGAATGAAGGCGACGTTTTCTGGAATGAAGGTGAAGCTGGGGACTATGTGAATGAATTGTTCACAGACTCTGCTGAGCGCTATTTGAGCGAACCAGACTTCAGCCAACCTTCTCACGGAAATGAACCCTTGTCATTGCCAGTCACTCGCAACTTGATTGTGATGATTACGGTGGCTTATGAGGGGGAACTTCCCGTACTCGAAGGCGATCTCGCCAATCTTAGTGCGCTTAAAGAAGGTCTAAAAGCCTTGGTTAATCTGCACTATCAGGAAAGGCTGCGAGCAATACAAGTTCACTTTTCTCCAGCGCAGTTGGGTGATGAACTCACAAACGATCAATTGTTGCTGAATTTTCCAGAACTGATTCCTCTTTAGATTCCCCTTTAATGGCTAATAGCTTCCTCATCAAAATTATTCATCCGTTTATGTTACGTAGATTGACCATTCTTTTCATGTCCCTGACGTTGTGCTTCACAACGGTAGCTTGTGGTAGTCCCTCAACCACAACCCAAGCCCCATCTCAGAATCGGGACTTTAAGACAACGACCACTCAAAGTCGTTTGCCTGATGGACAATATCCAGTCCAGCAGGCAACCTACAATGATGCCGATGGGGAATACACCCTCATGTTGCTCAATACCCCTCCGGGCACGCCCGCCGTTTATCGCTCTACAGATTTGCAAATGGCACGTCTGACAGACGAAGAAATTAAGTCTGGTCAGAAGGGTTATGTGAAAGCAGCTAACGGTCAGGCATCTCTGCACATTCCAGAAGACTTCAAAATTGAATACGTTCACAACGTCACTGAAACGCGACCCGACCCTCAAACAGGTCAACCCCAGACCGTGGTCGTGCGTCAGCAGTCAAGCTTCTGGGCACCTTTTGCAGGAGCATTGGCAGGTCAAGCCGTAGGCAGTTTGTTGTTTACGCCGCGTTACTATATGCCGCCAGTGTATCAACCGGGCGGAATTATGAGAGGTTACGGCGGATACGGCAACACTTATAGTCAAGCAGTTCAGCAATACCAAACCCGTTACCAAGCGCCGCCACCAGCTGTTAGAAATCGTCAAACCTTGCGGACAACTGGGCGCTTAAGATCGCCTTCATCCAGTCAACCGACCAGCATTCGTCGAGTCCCGCAAAGCGGAAACCGTTCTACTGGATCGGGTTATGGTTCCAGCACGCTGCGTCGCTCTAACGGATCGACTCCCAGCCGCGCGAATAGAAGTCCCAGTTTTGGCAGCGGATCGCGATCGCGTCCCAGTCGTAGTCGGGGATCGTTTGGTTCTGGTGGCAGACGCCGCTAATTATCGAGAGCGTGGGTAACGCCTATTCTCCTAGCTAGCTCTGTAAGCGCACATTGCCTTGCGCTTACAGAGTCAAAAGAAATTTTTACAAGCTGTATCTTATTGCTTTTGGCCGTTTGAGAAGACTCTGGGGCTGAACTTCCTGGAACCCCTCCCCGCAAGCGCGGAGGGAAATTAACTTGCGGTTACGAGTATTAAGTCAAACAAAAAACGCCCAACAAAAACTTGAGGGCGTTGATCATCAGGGTGCATCTACTAAATTCAATATACCTCACTGAGGGGTCACACCCCCCACCCCTAATAAAAGATTGTTATAAAACTTCTCAATCGCTCCTCAAAAAGCCAAACGTTCTGGCTGTCGCGCGTTATCCCCCTTCACTTTATTAGCGGCTACATCAGGGCTTCCTCTTTACCCACCTTGGTAGGTAGTGTAGCGGTGCGTCCATTGCGGGGGTTAAGGAACTGTTGCAGACGATTTGCACAACAAAATGACATTACTACCAGAAGCTGCTTCTACCAGCTTCAAAGAACCGAGTAGCCGCCCATAGCCTGCGCGATCGCTACTCCCCTAAAAACAAAAAACGCCCAACAAAAACTTGAGGGCGTCGATCATCAGGGTGCATCTACTAAATTCAATATACCCCGCTGAGGGGTCACACCCCTCACCACCAAAAAAGTTGTTACAAAACTTTACATTTTGGGGGAGCGATTAGCCGAGAGTCCTTATCAAGGGGGTTGAAGGATGCTTGCAGTCAATCCAGATAAAGCAATACCTTGAAACCTACGTACAGCCTAGACGTCAAGAGAGACTGAGAGACACACTAAGCGATCGCTTCTGTTAGCTTTGTATTTACTTGAGCTGTACTTTGTCTACCCAAATCGCTTATCTCTCAAGCAGTGTGTGCAGATTGAGCTTTCTCGCCTGATTGACTGAAAAAACTCCCCTCCTTCCTATCCCTGCTACCTATAGCAGTCCTCAAGGATTCGTGAAGCCTTGCTCCCCGGCTTCTTAGAGAAGTTGAGAAGCTGAAGGGCTGGCATTCCACAACTCAAATAGGATTGCTATAGTTAGTTGAATTTCTCCAGCGTAGCTGCTACTTAAACGAAATTCGCCCAAAATAGTATCAGTAGTTTTGGTCGCAACAATGCTATATTTGATAGCCGTTATCGTTCTTATTTAAATTTGTTTTTATAAATTGACGGCGACTTAGGGCGTAAAATTTAAATTCGATCTATACTAATCCCTCAGACGATCCCCTGTATTTTTCCTAAGAAAAGTTTACCCATTAGGGTGATGTGTAAAGGAGGTGAGGAGGGAAACATGGTAATAGCTTGATGGAATGACCCTAAACAGGGCAACTTGACAACAAGTAGCCTGCATATTCGATTTCAAGAGGTTTTGGATATGTCCTTGCTTTTTTTAATCCCTTTAGCAATCTCGATAGCATCAGCCTTCGTCATCTTTGAGAATTCTCACGATGAAGTTGCCATGCTTGCTGCATCAGCAGCATCTGTCAGTTTGATTCTATGTTTGCTCTTTTTGCCTTGGCAAGTCCAGCTTTTGGTATTGATGTTTGTCTTAACGATTACTAGACGGGTTTCTGTGCCAAATCAGAGCAAATTTAGGTAAAAAGACAATAATTTATGCTGCGCTTTCCTGTACAGCGAACTCCAATCCAGTCTCGATCTAGGTTGTTAGAGCTGGATTTGGTAACGCTGATACTGAACCTCTAACTGAAACATCTGATGAACTGCTGCCATTTTGAACAGCAGCTATCGTTTACAGGTTCTTCGGATAAACTCATCGACTCTCAAGAGTTTATTTGCTTTGGTAGGTATATCCCAGTTTGCCCTGCCATCCTAAGCGTGAAAAGGCGCGATCGCTGGAACCTCTACACCCAGCGCTGAAACTGCCCTTTCTTAAACACAGTCTTGACCAATGCTGCCTTGTGCTTTTCGCCTTGATGATTCACTTAATAGACTTGGGTGTGAATACGCCTACTTTTTTGGGATACGTCATGAGCTGAGGATAGAACCATGTTTGTCCTCTAGTTGGGCGCTCGGCACGCATAGCCGCGCCCTTGCTTGTGACAGATGCGTAAGTCCTGACGATTTTACTTCATGTCTGCAATGGATACATCTAGTGCCCCTCTTTAAAAAAAGACCTGGGGATATCTGATATGTCGTCTCCAAAAGTGAAAAATATAACACCTATCTTGAAAGCTTCGATCAAACTTTTAGCAATTAATACCCAAGGAAGAGCCTAAATCATTTTTGATTTGATAATAACTTTTTCGAGAAAATAAAAATACGAAATATTAAGCTTATGAAAACTTTCCGGATTCATTGCCAGATCTATCGTTGAAAATACTGAATACTAAACTTACAAATAAACGTTTAGTTGACCACTACACAGAAACGCCTGCTATTGTCAGAAAATCACTCGAACAACTTCTACAGCTTTGTTTAGCGTACCTTACTACAGATTCTAACTTTACAAATTCTTTGTAGAAGCTCAAGTTTTCATGAAGAGAACGTAAAGAAAAAGATTTGATAAAGGTACTGGCTACTGAGGTTTTCAGTGGATATACTGATATTACTGGCACTCCCAAAAGTGGCACTCCCAAAAGTCTAGGAACTGTAACGGGTGTTATGAGTAATTACTTTCGATTCACAGGAACAGCAACTTTACTGATTGGGTTGCAACTATTCAGCCCCCAGATGGTGTCTGCCAGAATCGACCCCACTCTTCCCAACAACAGCCCGTCAAACAGCTTCTGGAGTGCTGCTGAGACCCAGAATTTACTAAAATCTGGCGGGGAAGGGAAAGCATTTCAACCGAAAGATAACGGCCCTCCTGCTGGCGATGGCACTGGTGCAGGAACGCGCTGAACCAGGCAAAGGTAAAGGTCAAGTAAAAGTTAAAAGGCAAGGATAAAGAAGTTTGTTCTCTCTTCTAACTGTTTAGTTTTGCAGAGGGGGAGATTTCCACCAATGCTGATGTTGAACTAAGGTGTGAACTTGCCAGCTTGGCGAGGTTTGAGAGAAGTCAGTTCGGTAGTGTCCGCCTCGACTCTCTGTACGAAAAGCAGCACTTTTGAGAATTAGATACGCTACATCTAATAAGTTGTGGGTTTCTCCCCAAGTTCGCAGTTGTTGGTCGGCATCGGGTAAGTCGAAACTAGCCCGCTGACCGGGGATTAAATTCATCAGGTACTGACTCAGAGACAGAGCAGCAAATTCTTGTTGCCAAACTTCGATTTGAGCGATCGCATTCTCTAAAACCTCTTGCGATCGACAAATTCCAGCACTTTGCCACACTAAGCGCGGTAACTCTTGCCGTAAAGCTTCAATTTTGTCTCGTTCGGTCGAATCGCAGATGAATGATGAGGGATGAGAGAGAGTCAAAGGGGAAAGTTCTCCCATGCTTCCACTGTCTGGTTTTTCTTGTATTGTTTCATCCTGCATCCTTGCTGTTTGAGCCTTTCGAGTCTTTCCTTCTTGCTTCTGACTGCTTTTTAAATGAGCCAGTTGGGCACCAAACACCAAACATTCCAGGAGGGAATTACTGGCGAGACGATTGGCACCGTGAACGCCAGTACTAGCTGTTTCCCCAATCGCATATAAACCGGGAATCGAGGTGCGATTCATTAAATCGCTGGCGACGCCTCCCATCCAGTAATGAGCCGCTGGCGCAACCGGAATTGGCTCGTGAAAGACATCAATTCCCCACCGCTGACACACCTGGATAATGTTAGGGAAACGGTGGCGAATCTTTTCTTGGGGAATTGGGCGCAAATCTAAGAAAACGTGACCTGTGGCAGGGTCGGCTGCGATTTGCTGCAAGTGGCTAAAAATCGCTCGACTGACAACATCTCTCGGTGCGAGTTCACCCGCTGGATGGTAATCAAAGGCAAATCGTCGTCCTTGGGAATCGACCAGATGAGCGCCTTCCCCCCGGACTGCTTCGCTAATCAAAAAACGAGGCGCACCCGGCTTGGTGAGGGCTGTAGGGTGAAATTGGACAAATTCTAAGTCTCGCAGGATAGCCCCAGCACGCCACGCGATCGCTACCCCATCTCCCGTACTGACCGATGGATTTGTCGTTTGAGCAAATACTTGACCTCCGCCGCCTGTCGCCAGCACCACCGCACCCGCCCTTATCCAGCTAATCTGATTTTGGTAAACCAGGCAAATTCCCTGGCACTCACCAGTTTCAGGATTGAGCCACAGACTTAGGGCAAATGCTTGAGAGATAATCTGGATATTCTGACGACGCAGCACTTGTTCGGTTAAGGTACTCACCATTGCGCGACCCGTCGTATCGGCAGCATGAAGCACGCGGGGACGAGAATGAGCCGCCTCTAAGGTCAAAGCGAGATAGGTTCCTTTGCGGTCAAAGGCAACGCCCATATCCACTAGCGAATCAATGCAGGATGCAGCCTCCTCTACAAGAAACTGTACGGCTTCTTTGTCACACAAACCCGCCCCTGCCCGCATTGTGTCCTCAATGTGCAGCAAAGATGAGTCTGTCGGGTCAATTGCAGCCGCGATGCCGCCTTGCGCCCAGTCGCTGGCAGAAAGAGGTAGAGTATCCTTTGTAATCAAACCAACTTGATACCAGTCTGGTAGACAAAGCGCTGCATAAAGTCCTGCTGCACCTGCGCCGACTACCAAGACATCAAACTGGATGGGTATTTCCTGCTGGGGTAAAGATTTTAAGTTTATAGAGTTCAACGATAAGTTCCTTAATACTTTCACTCATAATAAATAACCCACTCCTCAATGGAGTGGGTGATGAAAATCGAGTCGTTAGGGGCGAAGGTTCTTTTGAGGGTCTAGATTCTGAATGCAAGGTTAAGTTGATCTCACCCAGCTTGCAGAATCTTTTCCTGGATAGTCACGACTCAGCACGGTTAGCAAATCGCTAAGTTTATGCTCAAAGAGCTATAGCACTCAGCACTTTATCAGCGCTTTAGTAGTAGCCGTTGTTATAGCGATCGCCACCTTCCACGAAGCTTGATTCTATTTCTGTCACCGTGAAATTATCCAGGTTCGCTTGAAGCCGTTCTTTTTGACCGTCACTTAGGCCTGGAATTTGCAGGACATCTTCTACTTTCTTGTAAGGTGCATTATCGACAACTTTGCGAGCCAGAGTGGGGTACAGCCCTGGATATTGCCGAAACGCTCGCACATTGGTGTTGTTCAAGTCAATCTTTTTCCCGAACTCGGTGGCTAGCTTATCATCCGCCCGATTCCGGAGGGGTGCCTCGACTGCTGCCAACACTGATGAAGAGTGCAGTGCTACACCCGTCAAATCGGCTGCAATAGCGCTTTTGGGCAGCCCCATCCATCCTAAGCAGCTCACCAACATAGCCAACACTGTCAGCAGACGAACCAATCGTTTCATAAACTTAAATCCTCCTGACACAGCATGATTGAGGGTACCATGTCCTCAACTATTAGTTTAATTTTTGTTTTCTATCCTCTCATCTTATTACCTCTCGGTACCCACTCCACCTCAACTCTGGAACAATTGGAAGTTGGTTAGTTTTCCCAAATCTTAATAAAGAGCTAAACTCCGACCGGGAAACTGGGGTTTTATGGCAATATAGAAGATCGTTCCTCAAGGTAGTTCACAGGAAATCCGATATGGTTCTTAGATTAGGCGACCAAGTACCCGACTTCACGCAGGATTCTACACACGGTCAAATCAACTTTTATGAGTGGGCTGGCGATAGCTGGGTAGTGCTATTTTCTCACCCCGCAGACTTTACGCCCGTTTGCACCACAGAACTTGGCGAAGTCGCTCGTCTCAAGCCAGAATTTGACAAGCGCAACGTGAAGGCGATCGCACTTAGCGTCGATGATGTTGACTCCCACAAAGGTTGGGTCGGTGATATCGAAGAAACTCAGAGTGTTGGTCTTAACTACCCAATTCTGGCAGATCCGGATAAGAAGGTCTCTGACCTTTACGACATGATCCACCCCAACGCCGCCAACACTGTAACGGTTAGATCGGTTTTCGTCATCGATCCGCAGAAGAAACTGCGTCTCACCTTCACCTACCCCCCCAGCACCGGACGTAACTTCGATGAATTGCTGCGGGTAATCGATTCGCTGCAACTGACGGATCACTATAGCGTAGCCACTCCAGTTAACTGGAAAGAGGGAGACGATTGTGTAATCGTTCCTTCGCTGAAAGATCCCGAAGTATTAAAAGAGAAATTTCCTAAAGGTTACACGGAAATCAAACCTTACCTGCGGATGACTCCCCAACCGGACAAATAGTTTTGAGTGGGTAAGTGAGCGATCGCGCACAGCGATCGCTCACTAGATAATTAACAATAGCCTGATGGGTCGAAAGCTAATCGTCCGTCAGGCTATTTTCATTGGTTTGAGTGAGCCAACAGTAAAATTTTGGAGTAGGCGTTGCCCACTCTAACTGAATCGAGGAAATCCAGAATGCTTTCTTCTCCCCTAGTTGTGCGAATTCCGCCATCAATGCCAATGACAGACGAACAGTTTTTTGAGTTCTGTCAAATTAACCGCAACTTACGCATTGAACGGAATAAAACTGGAGAAATCGTCATCATGCCCCCAACTGGTTCAGAGACAGGAAACCGAGAAGGTAATATATTCGGGCAGCTCTGGTTATGGTCAGAACAAGACGGCACGGGGATAACTTTTTCTTCTAGCACGGGATTTATTCTATCAACAGGTGCAGAAAGGTCGCCTGATGCTTCATGGATAAAACTGGAACGATGGAATGCTTTATCCCCAGAACAACAGCAAAAGTTTGCCCCTATTTGCCCTGATTTTGTGATTGAACTGAGGTCAGCTTCGGACAACTTAAAGCCTTTGCAAGAAAAAATGCTCGAATACATGAGCGAGGCAGGATTCCAGCTAGGCTGGTTGATTGACCGAAAAAACCGCAAAGTTTATATCTATCGTCCCAGTCAAGAAGTGGAATGTCTAGACAATCCCGACACGGTAAGTGGCGATCGCGTTTTGCCTGGATTTTCCCTCAATATGACTAAAGTTTGGTAAAAGTCGAGTCGGACTACCGCGATACGCCAAAATTTTTATAGGGAAGAACTTAGGTAATTTCAGAATGGATATCAAAAAGGGTTTTGTAGAGACAGTTGGCAACACACCGCTCATCCGCTTAAACAACTTCAGCGATGAAACAGGTTGTGAAATTCTGGGAAAAGCAGAATTTCTCAATCCAGGGGGTTCTGTGAAAGACCGGGCAGCACTTTATATCATTGAAGACGCCGAAAAAAAAGGTTTGCTCAAACCTGGCGGTACAGTCGTTGAGGGAACCGCCGGGAACACCGGCATCGGTTTAGCTCATATTTGCAACGCCAAGGGCTACAAATGCCTGATTATCATCCCAGATACCCAGTCTCAGGAAAAGATGGATGCTTTGAGGACGCTGGGCGCAGAAGTTCGTCCCGTTCCAGCTGTACCTTACAGCAACCCCAACAACTATGTCAGGCTCTCCGGCAAAATTGCGTCTGAGATGGAAAACACGATTTGGGCGAATCAATTTGATAATTTAGCCAATCGACAAGCGCACTACGAAACTACCGCAAAAGAAATCTGGGAACAAACGGACGGTAAAGTTAATGCTTGGGTTACAGCCACGGGGACTGGCGGCACCTTAGCGGGTGTAGCGATGTACCTGAAAGAAAAAAATCCTGCTGTTAAAACCGTCTTAGCAGACCCGATGGGCAGCGCCCTCTACAGTTATATCAAGACGGGTGAAACGAAGAGTGAGGGCAACTCAATCACAGAAGGGATTGGCAATAGCCGCGTCACCGCCAATATGGAAGGTGTACCGATAGACGATGCTATCCAAATTGATGACACCGAAGCGGTACGGGTTGTCTACAGACTCTTAAGAGAGGAAGGACTGTTTCTGGGTGGCTCCACAGGAATCAATGTAGGAGCAGCCGTAGAACTCGCCAAGCAGATGGGGCCAGGTCATACGATTGTGACCATCCTCTGCGATAGCGGCGCTCGTTATCAGTCACGGCTGTTTAATCGGGAATGGCTAGAATCGAAGGGACTTTCACCCGATTAGAAAGGAAGCAAAGGGGAGGCGGTGAAAATTCTCACCGCCTCCCTACCCTCAGCATTTAGTCGTTTTTATCTAACCATTGCTAGCATCCCATTGCCAGCAGCGGGTGCAAGTGCCAGTTCCTTCCACAGCAAGAGCGGCTACGTAGTCGAGTTCCGGTTTCAATTCTTGGAGTGACCAGCGATCGCTTTCAATGCGATCGCCTTCAATGCTTAGCAGCATCGCTGGTTCCCCTGGAGCCAGCGTTACCTCAATTTGATCCAGAGGTCGAGCCAGCCCTTCTCCAATTGCTTTTAGATAAGCTTCTTTGCGAGTCCAGGCGTTTAAAAATGCTTGCTGCTTCTGATGTGCAGGCAAGGCACGCAAAACGGCATTTTCTCGCGCCGAAAAGAATCGTTTAGCGATCGTTTCAACTTCGGCAACAGAACGAATGTATTCAACATCGACACCGATCTGGCGATCGCGTGTTACTGCATACAGGCAGATATCTTGAGAGTGAGATAAATTAAACCGAAGGTTACTTTCTGCGTGCGTTCCAGCCAGTGCTGGCTTGCCACGAGAGCCATAGCAAAATTGCACCTCGACTGGGTTGATTTCTAAGTAGCAACTCAGAATTGTCCTGAGCAGACCTCGCCCAATGATGAAACGCTTCCTGTCCCGCTCAAAGTGGAAACGTGCGGCTCTTATTTGCTCATCTTCAGAAAGGATTTGTTGCAGATGCTGAACGTGAAATGCTGATTGGTCGAGGGAAGCACGCCAGACATGGACATCATTGCTCGATAGCGCTAAGTCAGTTTGTGGAGGACACCACATAGAATCAATATCAGTCATCAGTCTGAGCCATCAATCTGAGCCTGTGGTTATCTAACTCCAACGTTGCGCCATTTTGAGTCCGGAGAATTACCGAAGGAAAGCTTCTGTTTTAGCGTGTCATCATCACTGAACCCGAACAAGCCGACAAAAACTCTTAAGCATTTTCTCGGACTCGATCTAATACAGTTCGCTTAACTCTGCTTCATGTCTCTCTTGTGCATTGGTCCCGCCCGTGAGTTAGGAGACGCGGTTCGCGATCGCACTGCTAAAGAAGTCTTGCTCTCCTACTGCGCCATCTGCCTCTGCATTATACTTTCTACCCATCAGAACGCACCAAAGCGCTTAGATTGGCACCGCTTGCCTTTACCGGGTACTTCTCCTCGCTCGTGGGGCGGAGAGAAGCCATACGCTAACGGCGCTACTGGTAGATTTTTCGGGAAGTAGCCTATCCCTTATTCTTTGAAAAAACTAGTTACTCCGAGATTGCCGTTTCTTCAGTATAGCTGTCTCTCTTTTTTGTAAAAAACAACACTCATACTAAATTAGTTACAAACCTTGACACACATATACAAGAATTTATATAACTGCTTATAGCTAATCCCACACATGGTCAATAAATTTGGCTGAGTATAGATTTCAGAAAATTACTTCAGCATAGTCTTCCGGCTTCTTACTACGAAAGGACTTCAAATCTTTTTGCCATCTTCCAAGCTGTAATGCTTACCAGCAAAGCAATTTAACTTTGCTGGTAGTCTCGTCTTTCGGAAACCAGCTTGTGCAAGAAGTTTTCATATTTGTAATTTAGATGACAGATTAATCGGACTTAACAATGAAATAACTTTACAAAATCTTTATAAAACTTTTTAGGTGCCATATCAAGAAAAGCAATGTAGGATAAGTTATTTACCGTATTTAGTCTGGAATTTAAAATATATTTTTTTAGTAAAGATTCGTAGAATTACTAGTCTTAAAGATAGACATCAGACCAAAATTGAAAAACTACCGAAAGGTTGATTTTTTTCTCAAGACCACTGTCTGTACCTTGCCGGATTGTTCAAGCTAGAAGCTTTTTTAAAATCTGAACAAAAACAATAAAGAAGATGAATTGTAGTTCTTAACCTTGATATGTCAACTTTCTGGTGCCGCGACCACTTCTCAATAAAGCTAGTAAGTTTCCATTAGTACTTATGAACACCGTTACACCAAGCGATATTGATTCTTCTACAGCTCAAAATTTTTCTACCCTAGTTGAACTGCTACGGTGGAGGGCACTCCAGCAGCCGGAAAAGGTAGCTTATACTTTTCTGATTGATGGCAAAAAAGAAGGTTCCCAGCTCACTTATGCTCAGCTCGATCGCCAAGCAAGAGCGATCGCTGCCTTGCTACAACAGCATAATGCCAGAGGAGAGCGGGCACTACTGCTTTATCCACAAGGTCTAGAGGTTATTGCCGCTTTTTGCGGTTGCTTATATGCCGGGACAATTGCCATTCCCGTACCCCCACCGGAAGCGGGGCGATTGAAGCGAACCTTGCCCAGACTGCAAGCGATCGCGAAAGATGCCCAAGCTTCATTGGTGCTAACCACCTCTGGCATTCTTTCCCTCGTTGAAGAGTACGACGAGAAAATTCCGGAATTTCAGGCAATGAGCTGGATTGACACCGAGCAGGTAGACCTGTCTCTGGCTGAAACCTGGCAAGATCCAGCCGTAACCAGCGATATGCTGGCCTATCTCCAGTACACCTCAGGCTCCACTTCCACTCCTAAAGGTGTGATGCTCAGCCACAGTAACGTAATGTTCCACTCAGCGAACCTCCAAAAAGCCTGTGGCTACACCCCGGACAGCGTAACTGTGGCCTGGATGCCTTACTTCCACGATTACGGACTGGTTGAAGGACTCATCCAACCCCTCTACAACGGTATCCCCTGCTACGTGATGTCACCCTTCGCCTTTATCAAACGCCCATTCCACTGGCTCCAGGCGATTTCGCGTTACAAAGTGACCCATAGCCAAGGCCCTAACTTTGCCTACGATCAATGCGTGCGTAGGATTACACCAGAACAACGCGCCACCCTGGACTTGAGTAGTTGGCGTGCAGCAGGCAATGCCGCTGAGCCAATCAACCCCCAAGTTATGGAAAGTTTTTACGAAACCTTTGCACCATCCGGGTTTCAGTGGAATGCTTTTTGTCCTGCCTACGGATTGGCTGAGGCAACTTTGTTAGTATCCTTCTCTGCACAAACCGCAACACCCGTTTTGTGCAATCTCGATCCGGCAGCACTAGAAAAAAATCGCATCGTTCCAGCCTCCAAAGATCAAGATATTGTACGAACAGTTGTTGGATGCGGGACTAAAGTTTGCGACACCAAGATAGCGATCGTGCATCCGGAGAAATTTACCCGATGTGCCGCTGATGAAGTCGGCGAGATTTGGGTATCCGATCCTAGCGTGGCTCACGGCTACTGGCAGCGACCCGAAGAATCGGAACGCACCTTCCGGGCACGCATCGCCGATACAGGGGAAGGGCCATTTCTACGTACCGGCGACTTGGGATTCTTAAAAGATGGCGAGCTATTTATCACGGGGCGCATCAAAGATTTAATTATCATCCGAGGCACCAATCACTATCCTCAAGATATTGAATGGACGGTGCAAGAAAGCCATGCAGCGCTTCGACCCGAACATGGCGCAGCCTTTTCAGTGATGGTGAATGGCGAGGAGCGACTGGTAATTGTCCAGGAAGTCGAGCGTCATACCCAGAATCTAGACACCAATGAGGTCATGGGAGCCATCCGTCAGGTGGTATCGGAACAGCACGAGCTACAGGTTTATGCTGTGGTATTGGTGAAGCCGGGAAGTATCCTGAAAACTTCCAGCGGCAAGATTCAACGTCAGGGTTGTCGAGCAGCTTTCTTAGCAGGAAGTCTAGATGTCGTGGCGGATTGGAGCGAAAATCCTCAAGCTACGGCAAAGTTTCAAAGTCTCAAGGGAGAAGTAGAATCCCTGTTGCAGAAAGTGCAAACTCCTAAATAGCGATTGGGAATTGGGAATTGCGAATTGCTTGCGATTACCCACACCGATAAGCCATTACCCATTACACGGAGAATTCAATGCATCAACTAAAACAGTACTGGGTCGCTGAAGCGCTCGAAAAGGACTTAGGCGATCCAACACAGCCGGAAAGCGTGATGTCTTTCAAAAGCGTCATGGAGCTGGACGAACGCGAAGAATTTCCAGAAAAAGACGTTGAATGGCTTTATAACTGGAATCTTCATCACTACCACATCCCCGTGGAATACGGTGGAGAGCTGAAATCTTATGAAGAATTCGTCGCTTTTGTTAGAGTTTTGTCCAGACGTGACCTAACGACATCGATAACTTTTAGCACGCTTTTCTGGTCTGGTTTAGTTTGGATGGCAGGCACCTACGAACAGAAACAAAAGCTGGCAAAGTTTATTAAAGATAAACATGGTGCCATGTGTCTTGCTTATTCAGAAAGGGCACACGGAAGCGACCTAGTTGCTAGTGATGTGCAGGCAACTAAGGTTCCCGGTGGTTATCTGCTGAATGGGGAAAAATGGCCAATTAACCGAGCGACAATTTCTGGAATTTCAGTTGTGCTTGCCAAAACAGATGACAGTGGCGGGGCACGTAGCTTGTCGCTGTTTGTTGTTGATAAAAGTGAAATTGATCCAGCGGGTTATTCCAATCTTCCTAAGATCAAGACTTTGGGAATTCGCGGTTCTGATATGAGCGGAATCCGTTTTGATAATTGCTTTGTACCTGAAGAAATGCGTCTGGGGCAAGAAGGAGCGGGTTTAGAATTGGGGCTGAAAGGCTTTCATCTAACCCGGACGTTGTGTGCAGCCTTTTCTTTAGGATCGGCGGATACAGCCCTGAGAACGGTGCTGAAGTTTTCTCTAGGACGGAAATTATACGGCAAAACAGTTTTCGATATTCCTCACCCCCGGACTACTTTAGTAGACGCTTTCTTAGATATTTTGGTCTGCGATTGTGTCACGATTGCGGGGGCAAGAAGTTTTCATGTCGCGCCGGAGCAATCTAGCGTTTCGTCTATTTTCGTGAAATATTTTGTGCCTGTAACGGTTGAAAAGTTAATTCAAAACCTTTCCGTAATTCTAGGGGCACGTTTCTATTTCCGCGAAGGTCACGATGAGGGAATTTTTCAAAAAGTTGTCCGAGATAATGCCATTATTAGCGTGTTTGATGGCAGTACGGTTGTTAACTTGCACGCGCTGATTTTACAGCTTCGTCAGATAGCGAAATACCGGGCGAAAAGAAATGCTGCCACTTATGAGGGATTGCGATCGCGTCTGGAAACCCGGTTTTCTCTAGAAGCACCGCTACCACCGTGCGAACGGGCAAAATTTGAGCTGTTCAGTCGGGGATGCGATGACGTTTTACAAGGTCTGGAAATCTCTCTAGAACACTTGTATGACTTAAAGACAGATTCCAGCGTCGATGCTGAAGTGTTGCAGAAGCTGATAACACTGACAAGCGCCGTCCTTGAAGAACTCGACGCACAGGATGAATTCTTGGCAAGCTCAGGTTTTGAATTCGGACACGATCAGTCTCCTGAGTTATTTGAACTAGCTAAGAAGTACTGCACATTGCACGCAGCCGCAGCTTGCGTACATATGTGGATTTACAACCGAAAAGTCTTGGGTAACTTTTTTGCCAAAGGTGAATGGTTGGCAATTTGTCTGAACAGACTCCTGATGACTTTTCGACCTTCATCAGGTATCATTCCTAGCATTTACATTGAGAATGTTGCCCAAGAACTTCTCAAGCTTGACCGAGAAAACAAGATGTTTTCGATTGTCCCCCTCCAACTAGCCCAAGTTCAATCACCAGAGGAGAAAACCCATGCAGCTTCAGAACTCCAGCTCCAAGCCTAGTGAAGATTTAAGCAAAAACAATTTACAAGATGAGAATATGATTGTTAAAAACTCCCCTGCTGAAGCGATTCAATCCTGGCTAGTTACCAAGCTTTCTAAGCAACTTTCACTCAATGCAAAAACTATTGATGTCCGCGAACCTTTGACGCGCTACGGTCTGGATTCCATCGATGCTGTTACCTTAGTGGGCGATTTAGAAGATTGGCTAGGATGCGAGCTTCCTTCTACTCTGCTGTGGGATTATCCGACTATTGAAAAATCTGCTGAATACTTGGTTAAAGAGTTTGATGTTTCAGCGGCAGTTTCTCCAGTTGCGTCTAGCAATGTCAAGGATGCTAGTGACGATAAAACTGAAAAAGTAGAGGCATCTTCCAAGCCTTCTGGCTGGGGCGGTCTGTGGAACCGAATTAGCGGCAGCTAGAGTAAGATATCTGGTTGGTAATTGGGAATTGGGAATTGGTTAAAGATTTTATCGCTGTTGTGGTGACTGTAAATCTTTAACTTCGGACAAGGAAGAATAACCCATTCTTGATGACTAATTACCAATCGCTAAATACTGACTAAGATAATAACTTTTAAACCCTAAAAAATAGGGAGGAAACAGTCAATTGAATTTCTCTGATTTCTCCTTCTGGTGGGTACTTCTTCTGATCGGCGTTCCCTTCTTCACGGTTCGCTATATAGGCAAGTACCTGAACATTTGGCGAGATTACTTGGATAGCATCGGGTTGATGGCGCTGTCGCTGATGCTGTTTGTGAATGCGTCGCGCTCCAGCTTTATCATCTTTGCTTTTGAGATTATCTTTAACTACTTGATGGTGCGCCTGATGTTGCGCCGTCGAGGTTGGGAGTCGCAAGCGATCGCAGCCGTGGTGATCGGAATCGACGTCGCCATCCTTGCCTACTTCAAATACGTGAACTTCTTTGTGGAAGATGTTCTAGGACTATTTGTGGGGGGAGTTGCTGCGAGTTGGCAGCAGAGAGGCGGCATTCCTGGTGCAGGTGCAATTCCTCCAGGGATTTCGTTTTACACCTTCCAGATGGTTGCTTTTGTAGTGGATTCATTCAGAAGCAAAAATAAGCAGCCAATTGGAGTTGTTGATTACATCAACTTTGTTTCCTTCTTCCCGCAAGTCGTCGCTGGCCCGATTGAGCGCCGAGCTGACCTGTTTCCTCAAATTGAATCATTCCGCTTTAAGTTCTCCGCAGAAAACTTTGAGGACGGTCTCAAGTGGCTGTCTTTGGGCTTGTTTATGAAGTTGGTACTGGCAGATAACTTGTCGCCGTACATCAACTTGCAAGAAACAGGAAATGTCTGGCTGGTGTGGCTATCTATCTACTTGTTCACTCTGAGGATTTACTTTGATTTTGCTGGATATAGTTTCATCGCACTAGGTTTAGCTAAATTTGTAGGCGTTCAGCTAACGCTTAACTTCATCGCCCCTTACACTTCACCAAGCATCCAAGAATTTTGGCGTCGTTGGCACGTAACGCTAAGTACCTGGTTTAGAGACTACGTTTTCCTCCCCCTAATGGGCGCAAAGAAGCAGTGGGCTGCCTTCTATCTGTTCGTCACGTTTACGCTCTCAGGCTTTTGGCACGGAGCTGCTTGGAATTTCATCATTTGGGGTGCTTATCATGGCTTGTTACTGCTAGTTCTGCGATATGCGGGTCGCCCTTTTTACCGCTTTGTTGGCGAACGTTTATTCATGCCTCAGTTCTTATCGTGGGCGCTAACGTTTGGTTCGGTGATGCTGGGCTGTCTATTCTTCATGGAGTCAGATATGACTCGTCTGGGACAGAAGCTGCAAACACTGGTGACGCCTTGGGCGTACTCGTTCTCAAATTTGGGAGCGGCAATGAGTTCCTTTAGTGCGAATGAGGGTGCGGTCTTAGTTTTGATCCTCTTTCTCACAACGGCGGAATTGTTCTTGGAACACCTCGCAGTTTGGCAAAAACGGACGAATGAATATGATTTGCTGTTATCCCCTTGGGTAACTCGCGTTCTGTTAGGTTTGACCATCTTGCTAGCTGCAAATACCCCTTCTAAATTTATTTACTTCGAGTTCTAATGTGGAAACCTCTAAAGCTTGCTAGTTGGATAGCGATCGCTGGCTTAGCCTGGTCTGTTGGGTACCTTTACAACGTGCGCTACGGTGGAGAACTGAGCTGGCTGCGTGCTATGTACGAACGAAAGGTAGCGCTGGCAAGCCAAATTGAAGCACCCCACCGCCTCCTGATAACGGGTGGTTCTGGAGCGCACTACACGTTGAATACCAAGCTAATGGAGCAAGAACTCGGCATTCCCGTATTCAACATGGGGTTAGATGGCCCAATTGGTTTAGATGTCATCCTTCCGAGCGTTTTGAGTCAAGTTCGCCGGGGCGACATTGTGCTTCTGATTCCAGAGTACCTGCTGCTGTTGGATGAGGATGGGTTGGGCGATCGCTCTGGTTCGTTTGGGATGGCAATTGGACAGCCCGGTTTGGGAGGAATCCCTCCCAAACAGTTGGCTCTAGACGCAATGATGCTAGGGGTTCCGACTCTTAGAGGAATTACTAAGTCGAGCTTGGAGGTGATTGAAAAAGGAAAAATGACTGGCTACTACTCCGATCCGGTTGACGAACGTGGCGACCCTACCGTAACGAAAGAACGCGCTGGGAACTGGTGGCAGATGACATTTCAAGAACCCGTATCCAAACACGCGCTTCAGCGGATCGCTAAATTCCGTGAAGAAGTCGAGGCAAAGGGAGCAACTTTAGTTCTGTCATTGCCGTGGGTCTATGCGAACAGCAGCGACGAGAAGACGATTCGTAACGTTAAAAAGACGGCTGAGGAACTGAGCAAAATCGCTCCTTTGATCTACGAAAAAGACTCGTTGAACCTGAAGAGTGACTCTAACTTGTTTGCTGATACCCACTATCACCTGAAGCCGGAAGCCAGAACAATCCGGGCAATGGAGCTGGTTCAACAGCTAAAACCAGCGATCGCTCAGCAACTGACAGCGCCCAACTCCACGACCAAAGTGCCGCAATAGCGAATCGCTTTAGCCATTCGCGTTTGATATCAAGCTTATTTACCAAAACCCTGTCAATGATATGGACGGCAAGCTAGACGGTACAAAGCATCAAAGAAAGGTCAGTTCTACTCCCTCTGAATCTGGGAGCGCTACTCCCACCCGGATTTGCATTCTCGGTGGGGGCTTTGGTGGTCTTTACACTGCTTTGTACCTGCGCCGTTTTCCCTTACTCAAATCAAGTCGATGCGAAATTATCCTGGTTGAGCAAAAAGATCGCTTTCTCTTTACCCCCTTGCTATACGAACTGGTGACAGACGAACTGCAAGCGTGGGAAATCGCTCCTTCTTATCAAAAGCTATTAAGGAACACTAATATTCGGTTTTGTCAAGAGACGATTCAGGAGGTTAATTTACAAACGCGCCAGGTAAAGCTTGAATCCGGTGAGGCTCTCGCTTACGACTACCTAGTTTTAGCAGTCGGGGGAGAAACGCGCTTAGAGGGCGTTCCTGGAGCTGGCACTTATGCCCAAACCTTTCGCAGTTTGGCGGATGTAGAGCTTCTGAAACAACAGCTATACGAGTTTGAGCTTTCTGAGCAGGAACAAATGCGGATTGCGATCGCGGGCGCTGGTCCTAATGGCGTAGAACTCGCTTGCAAAATCGCCGACCGGCTACAGAAACGAGGGCAGGTACTGTTGATTGACCGGGGTAATCAAATTCTTAAAACCTTTTCCGCTCATACTCAAGCTGCGGCTCTCCGTGCTTTATCAAGTCGTGGCGTGCGGGTAGAATTAGAAACGAGCATCCACCGCATTGAACCTGACCAAATTACCCTAGTTCGGGATGGTCAGATTGACATTTTGCCTGTAGATTTGGTATTTTGGACGGCTGGAACCCGGCAGATTGATTGGGTGCGAGAACTTGATTGCCAGCATAATAACCAGGGACAACTGATTTCTTGCCCTACCTTACAATTAGTTGACTATCCAGAAGTGTTTGCTTTGGGGGATTTGGCAGAAATTTACAATCCCCGTGGCGCACGGGTGCCAGCAACCGCTCAAGCCGCTTTTCAACAGGCAGATTGTGCTGCTCGCAACATTTGGGCAGCGATCGCGGGCAAACGCTTACGGCGCTTCCGCTATTTGCACTTAGGAGAGATGGTGACTTTGGGAAGGGGTGCGGCTGCGGTTTCTAGCTTTGGTCTGAATTTAGAAGGGCGCTTGGCATCGATTACTAGACAAGTCGTTTACCTCCAGCGCCTGCCAACCGTGCCTCATCGCCTCCGAGTAGTGAGAAACTGGATTTATCAAGCGATTCGGCGGGTTGTTTTAACAGTCTGGAAGTGGCTGGCAGCAATCCGGCGGTTAGGGTCCAATAGTTTGGGAAAGCGGCGATTGGCGGCGAATTACTCCAGGCGATCTAAGTATTAAATTTAACAAACGGCAATTGCTTACTGCCGTTAACCATGAAAAAATTTTCCATCAAGGTCTAATGTTTTATGGCTTCTACTCAGCAAAAATCTAAAGCCATTTTTACTTCCAAGCTTGAGCAACTGTTTGGGTTAGACCTGCGATCGCTAGCCCTGTTTCGGATTGGTTTGGCGCTGGTTGTTCTTGCCGATTTAATCATTCGGGCGGGGGATCTGACAGCACACTATACAGATGCTGGAGTAATGCCGCGATCGCTACTAGCCACTATCTTAAAACCTTGGTATTGGTCAGTTCATGCGCTGGGCGGTCAAACCTGGTTTCAAGTCATTCTGTTTTTGCTAGCTGGATTTGTGGCTTTAGCTTTATTGGTGGGATACCGAACCCGGTTAGCAGCGATCGCAACTTGGGCGCTGATGGTATCTCTCCACAACCGAAACCCAGCTTTGATTTTTGCAGCGGATGATGTAATTCGCGCCCTGCTTTTCTGGGCAATGTTTTTGCCCTTGGGTGCTTATTACTCGATTGACAGTGCCCTAAATACATCTACCCAAAAATTACCCAAGCGCATCCTCTCCGGTGCCACCCTAGCACTTACGCTACAGCAATGCTTTATCTACATCTTTTCGGCGGCTTTTAAAGCGAAGAGTCCACTTTGGTGGCCTGATGGCAGTGCGGTTTACTATGCTTTGAGTTTCGACCAATACGCAACACCCTTTGGTCAATTCCTACTCAGCCTACCTTCTGCACTTTTAGTCTTGCTCACCTTTAGCGCCCTGTGGTTAGAAACCCTTGGCCCTTTGTTACTCTTCGTTCCCGTCCGTACCAGCTTTTTCCGCTGCTGTGCAATTATCTCGTTTATCCTCTTACATATCGGTTTCGGATTGTCGTTTGTGCTGGGGATTTTCCCGTTTCTCAGTACAGCTAGCTGGCTAGCTTTCATCCCGACGGAAGTTTGGGACTCGGTATCTAAGCGGCTGTATACTCCAGAACGAGCCGGACTCCAGATTTACTACGATGCCGACTGTGGCTTCTGCAAGAAGGTTGTCCACCTGATTCGCACTTTCCTGATATTGCCTGCACAGACGCCACTACTCTTAGCTCAGGACGATCCCTCGATTTTTGCAGATATGCAAGCGAAAAATTCTTGGGTAGTGGTGGATTGGCAAGGAAACAGGCATTTTAAGTGGGAAGCGATCGCTTACGTTTGTAGTTTATCCCCAATATTTAAGCCACTGGTTCCCCTTCTCAAATGGGGGCCTGTGATGTCTGTAGGAACGAAATTTTACGAGACAATTGCATCTAACCGCAGGGCGGCTGGTAACTTTACAAAACCCTTCAAGTTCCGTCCCATTGAAGTACGTTCTTCGCGACCGATGAATATAGTGACGTTACTCTTGCTAGCTTATGTCACTATCTGGAACTTCAGAAGTTTTGCTCCTGAGAAATTTAATCGAAAAGCCTTAAATTCGATTGACTGGATTAGCCGAATTTTGAGGGTAGATCAATCTTGGAGTATTTTTGCCCCCGCTCCCCCCAGAGATGATGGTTGGCACGTAATCCCAGGCAAGTTGAAAGATGGAACTGAAGTTAATGTTTTGAGAGATGGGGAGCCTGTAAGTTGGGAAAAGCCGAGTCGGAAGAGCCGAAACGCCCTCTATCAAAATATGCAATGGCGCACCTATTTCATAAACCTCAATCGCACCATCGGCAAAAAGCTTTATCCCTACTATGGACAATACCTCTGCCGTGACTGGAACGCTCGGCACCAAGGTTCAAAACAACTAGATAACTTTGAAATTGACTTTATGAACGAGAGAACCGTGCCACCCGGTCAACCTCAGAATGTCGAGAAGAAGCCTGCTTGGCAGCAATCCTGCTCACAGAATCCCGAACAATATCAGTGAGGCTCGTCAAAGAAAAAGTTTGCTGTGACAAGTTTAAAACACTTATCATTCAAACTTTCTCTAGTCGATTGACCGGATAAAACTTAGTATTTAAAGTTTGCGTTTTTTCAGTCGCATTGGCTTTGTCTTTTTTCGTTCTAACTTGACATCTGGCGCTATCTTTACACATTTAAAATGCTTAAATTAAACTTTTGGAAGCCTGATAGCAAGAATAAGCAAAAAGTTAAAGCTTATTTAAGTATATTTATTTTTTTCTGGATACTCTTTATCTTGAGTAATTGCGGATTTGATTATGCCGAAGGCTCCTTCCACTATAAACTTGCAGAACATATTGTTACCACTGGGCAACTAGGTTTTGATACTCCACAAGAGGGAATTTTTTCAATAGCACCCAATGGGAGAACCTATGCTTCCCAAGAAATTGGAAATACAATATTTTTTCTACCTACCGCCTTTATTAATGTAATTTTAGAAAGGATTTTAGCTCCTTTCACTACGGTAAAAGTTATATCTATAACGAAGGAATTTATACGTTCATTTCAGCCCGGGTTTTATTCTGCACTCACAGTCACTGCTTTTTTCGGTATCTTGCGGTTTCAGTTTGGTCAAGCTATCTTACCCAGCTTTATCGCAACCTTATGCCTAGCCGTCAGCACTTATTTTTGGACTTATACCAGAGAATCCTTTGATGGAGTTCTCTGTTCTACATTATTGACTACATCTTTTCTGCTGTTATTAAATTTTAGAAACAACAAAAAAAATCAGTATTTAATACTAGCTTTTATTTGTTTGGGTTTTTCTTTAATTACTAGAATTTCCATGATTTTAGCTATAGTAGCTTCACTTGGTTATCTAGTACTTATTAGCAGACTATCTTTGCTCAGGCGAGCAAAGAATGTTGCCACTGCATTACTGATAATCTTCCCTTTTTTAGTATGGCAATCATGGTACAACCATCTAAGAACTGGATTTTTCTACCTTTCCCCGGTTCAAACAGACGCCAAATATTTGGGTAACAATGCGTTGGATGGAAATATCTTTATAGGATTGACAGGTCTTTTGCTGAGTCCTGGAAAAAGCATATTTATATATGCCCCTTTATTAATCCTATCTGTTGTTCTATTTAGAAAATTCTTTAAGGAGCATAAAAAAGAAGCTTTGTATATATTGGTACTGACAATAGCTTGGTTTCTACTGCATGCAAGATTAAGGAGTTGGTATGGTGGCGGAGGATGGGGACCCCGTTATCTAGTGACCATCCTGCCCATTCTCTTTTTGCCCTTTGCAACCAATATGGAATATGTTTTACAAAGAACCTCGTTGAAGCTCTCAGCAATTTTTCTAGCTGGTTTTGGTTTCATTCTCTCATTTTCATCAATTCTTTCACATTGGTACTGGAGACTAGAATTCGCTAGAAAAGATGAAGTAGCCTATGTCTGGAAGTTCTCAAATAGCCAGTCATTGGATATGTTGAAGAGTGCAGCGAGAAATCTTCTCAATTCCTTTAAAATTGCTACTCATTCTCCAGGAATTCAAAACCAAAATTTATGGTATTTAAATTCAGGCATAGAAGCTTACGGTAGTCATACTGTAAATCTCTGGCCTAACTCTCTTGTGTTTATCGGTGTTCCTTGGTATTTAGTAGCGACTTCAGTCGCCTTTTTATTGTTGATGATGTACTTATCTATTCGGAACATTTTTAATCTGGAAGATACTAGCAAAATGGCAGATTAAATTAATTTAAGTGACAAAAAGAAAGAATAACTTTTTTAAGGAATAGGGTTAAACCAGTGTTCAATCTTAAGAAGAATCCAGCCAACATTACTGCATATACTTTAATCGTATTATCCTTAGTTTTTGGATTTTTTATACGCCTATTCAGTGTTCTCAGATATACCACTTTTTTTTATTACGATCAGGCCAGAGATGCTGAAATCTACATGAAGATGTGGCAAGGAAATTGGCCTATATTAGGCCCTTCTGCCTCTGTCGGAGGATATCATCTACCGCCTCTTTATTATTATCTAGTTTTTCCTTTTACTATATTTGGCTCAGATCCAGTTTTTACAGCTGTACCTAATGCATTATTCTCTTTTTTCTCTATTCCGCTTTTAATTTATTTAGTTTATGAACTATTAGAAAATGTTGAATTTTCCAAACGCCTTCTTCTGGCAGGCTTAGCAGGTTTTTGGTACAGTCTAATCTTCGGAGAAATTTTTATAAGTACGTTCCAGTGGAACCCCAGCCCTATTATATTTTTTCTGCTTTGTTTTACTTTACTCTATAAATACCAGTTGGAAGCTAGATTTTCTCTAGTTCCTCAATGCTTCTCCTGGATACTTTATGGGATTGTTTTAGCCATATTAATTAGCTTGCATTCCACAACTCTTTTTGTAATGCCAGTAGTTTTTATTGCCAGCTCTATTTTATTCATCTCAAAAAACCGCAGAACTCCTATTAGGTTTTTACTGCCTATCTTGTCCGTTTTAGCAGCATTTGTAGCTTTGTTTCCTTATTGGAAAGGAGAACTTAGTCGCGGTTGGTTGAATACCAAACAAATTATCGCTACTTTAACCAGCTCTAATCAAGAAGCTAATTCTAATATCTTAAGTAAGATTGGTAGGCTGGTATTTAATTATGTTGAACTAGGACAACAAGCCTATTTTACTGGAGAAGGTTGGTTTTATATTTTAACCTCTATTATTTTCTTAACAGTGGTTTTAACGGTAGCAATAGCCAAGTTTAAAGGGAACAAAACTATTTTTGCTTTTTTAGCATTTACTTGGTCTATTTATCTATATGCTGCTTCAAATTATCAAGGAATTTATTACATTCATTACAAACTTTTAATTTTAATCTCTCCAATGGTTTTGGCTGTCTTGAGTTTAGCTTACTTAGATTTATCTAAGAAAGCAGATAAATCTTTAAGTGCTTTTTTAATTGCAGGTATAGCTCTATCAATCTTGATTAATGCGAGTTATGACTATCAGTATTTAACCAGCAAATATAGCCAAAATAGACTGGTATCTACTTCGGACATTACTCAAATTTTAAGTCAATTACCTGCAAACTCAACAATCTGTACATTTGATCCGAAACCTGTCGGTTGGATGTCAATGTACCAGCCCTATAAATATATCGATCAATATATCACTAAAAAGAATTTCAATATTGTTAAAACTTTTTGTCAAGCAGGGAACTACCTAATTTATCCAAAGTCCTATATGGTACAACGTACTGATAACCTTTTTCCAGTTTTTAATGTTTATAGAAATCCAGATTTAACACAAGCTCATAGTACAGTTTTAGAAACTCAAGTTGCTGAGGTTCATCTTCTCCAGTAAAAGAGACCTTATTTTTGGGTAGGTTAAATATTTAGGGACTGAAATGGACGGACTAACCTCATGATGAAAATACAGGAATCGAGCCACAGGTTTTATTCAAAAGAGGTACGATTTTTTATCGCAATTTTATTAATCATAGGTCTTTTCTTTCGATTCGCTAACCTTGAAAAAAAAGTTTATTGGGGCGATGAAAGTAGCACTTCACGTCGGATTTCAGGTTATACCTTAGAAGAAGTTAAGCAGGAAGCTTCTAGCACTGGTGCAATCCCTGTAAAGGATTTGCAGAAATATCAGCGCCCTAATACTGAAAAAGATTTAACTGATATGATTAATTCTTTAGCAGCAACTGCTGAACATCCACCACTCTATTTTTTGTTAGCTCGGTTTTGGGCACAGTTGTGGGGAAACTCGGTGGCAGTGATGAGAAGCCTACCTGCTTTGATTAGTCTGCTTGCGTTTCCTTGTATTTATTGGCTATGTGTAGAATTATTTGAATTGCCTCTGGTGGGATGGATGGCAACCGGGCTGGTAGCTATTTCACCATTTCATATCTTATATGCTCAGGAAGCTCGTCAGTATAGCCTGTGGACTGTAGCAATTTTAATATCTAGTGCATCGCTTCTAAGAGCGATGCGAGTAAAAACAAAATCCGCTTGGGCTATGTATGCAGCAACCTTAATTTTAGGTCTTTATTCTCATTTATTTTTCCTGTTGACTGCCATTAGTCATGGAGTCTATGTATTTTCGCTAGAAAAGTTTCGAGCAAGTAAAACATTCATCTCCTATCTGCTAGCATCTTTAACAGCTATCTTACTTTTTATACCTTGGCTTCTGATTGCTCTTGCTAATTTGTCAACAGTCGATGAAGCAACCGAGTGGATGCGATCGACTTTTCCGATACAATCTTTAGTAAGAACGTGGATTTTAAATCTTAGTCGTATTTTTGTGGATTTTAATTACAGTTTTAAATATAGAAATTTTGGATTATATATTGCAATTTTTCTCTCGTTGATTTTAGTAATTTATGCAATTTACTTTCTTTGCCGCCGGACTGAAAAGCACGTTTGGTTGTTTATCTTGACGATGCTTGGAGTTACTGCAATCGCATTGACACTACCAGATTTAATCTCTGGAGGAAGACGCTCTGCTGTTGCTCGTTATCTTATCCCTTGTTACTTAGCAATAGAAATCGCAATTGCCTACCTACTTGCTGCTAAAATATCCTCATTTTCTGCTAAAAACTGGCAGCGGTGGCTATGGCAAATTGCTACAGTCGTCATCATTTCGGGAGGAGTTTTATCCAGCGCAGTCAGTTCTCAAGCACAAGAATGGTGGAATAAATATAACAGTTGTCACTATAAAGAAATCGCTCAGATTGTTAACCAGGCTAATTATCCACTTTATATCTGGTACAACTTACCTCCTTTTTCCTTGACTTACCTACTCGATCCCAAAGTTAAACTTCAGTCAGTTTCTAATCAACCTGTTCTTAAACCAGGTGAAGAGATTGACAGCAAGTTACCTATAAATTCTATTGCTAATGATTTCAGTGATGTATTTGTGGATTCTAAAAAGGCTTTGAAGGCTGTTCTCGATCGAGAACCAAGCTACCAGATAAAGAAAGTATATGAGTGGGAACAGCAGATAGATCCTGTTTACATTACGAAGACTACTCTCTGGCATTTAGCAAAACAGTAATGATTAGAAAAGTTGATTTTTTAAAATTGTCTGTTTAGCAAATTACAGCGCGATCACTCACCATACCAAGATTGTCCCTAACCTAGCATCGTCGTCTCGTGCAATTCCCTTGCCTTGGGTGGGAATCTGCCTGAGCTACCCTAGAGTTGTAGGCTTCGGCTTCTTACCCAAAGAAGCGGAAATTTTTCCAACCTTTACCTTGTCTTGCTCTAAAAGTATTTTGATTTGCCAAAACCGCAGCTGCCGCAAGCAGGGTGCAGCTAAAGTTTTGGCAGCTTTCCAGGCGTCTGAAGTTCCCGACGTCACTGTAACAGGGAGCCAATGTTTAGGACAATGTGGCAATGGCCCGATGGTATTGGTGATGCCAGAAGAAGTGTGGTACAACCACGTCCATCCCGATGAAGTGCCAACAGTGATAGAACGACATTTGCGAGGTGGACAACCTGTTGCAGCAATGCTTTATGGCAAATTTCACCAGCGTTCGTAGCGTATTGCCGCTAAACGTAGTCGTGTGTCACGAATGGCACCGCGACGAGTTCACCCTCGCTTTCTCCTACTTGTACTTTCAGCCCTTCACCACCGGCTTTGGTGCGGACGTAGCCGAGTCCAAAGGAACCTTGGTCGGTTTCAGTATAGCTGGTAAGTTTGCCGACTTTTTCCTCTCCAACGCTAATTACACTTCCTGGTTGGGCGGGTGTGTTGAGTCGGACGCCCCAAAGGTGTTGTTTGACTCCTTTATAAGTATTTAAACGGGCAATTGTCTCCTGTCCGATGTAGCAGCCTTTTTCAAAGGAGATGGTTTGCCACAAGCCTGCTTCTAGAGGATTGTAATCCTCAGTTAGCTCAAGGTCAGGTGCGGGGCGTCCTTGTTCGATTCGGAGATGTTCCCAGACACGATCGCTCATCGGCACTGCCCCAGCTTGCGCTAAAGTATTCCACAGCGTTTCCTTATCAGCAGCGGAGAGAATCAGCGTGTATCCCGGCGTTGCCAAACCGCTGCCCACAGCTACCCGCACCTCGATATCCCCCACCGTCAATTGCTGATGAGAACCATCAGGTTGACCAATCATGGCACCCGCACCCAACTGTTCTAAGAGGGCATCACTCCCTGGCCCAATCAAGCTGAAGCTTGCAGTATTATCAGTTACATCGGTTAACTGCACCTTGTCGGCGAAAAAGATGTATTGGTCTAGCCATTTCATCAGCTTCTCGCGCCGATTGGGTGAAACCAGCAGCAGCACTGCATCTTCCATCACATAAGCGGTGGCTAAGTCAATCGTTCGCGCCGTTGATGTGACAAAAACCGTATCGCAGCCTTGTCCTGGCTTGAGTCGCTGAAAGTCGTTTGTACTCTGGTTGTGCAAAAATCGGATGCGATCGCCTTCGGAAACTTGAATCCGTCCCCAATGAGAGCGATCGCATACAGCAACCCCCTCCCGCGCCGCTTGGATAGCTGCTGCACTCTTGTCGTCAAAATTGCCGTCAATTGCAGATGTAGGCATGGTGATTGTTGCTAATCGTTTCAATTTTTACCTAGCATTTCTGCTAGTTTCTCTGACTTGAAAATTTTATCAAAAAAGACTAATCAGCTTCAATCTGGTATTCAATATAAAGCTAAAATACCGTGCGAATTGCTCTGAGTAAGACATCAGGCAATAGTTACTGCTGAAATTGGGATAATAACCAAGCACCAACTAAGCTTTGGTTTTCTTGACGACTGCGCTGTAAAGCTTCCACTAGCATTGAAATTGCTAATCCCGGCAACACCTGAGACTCAGTAATTCTTTGACTTCCCCCAGCAGAGGTGATGACAAAAGCAATAATGCTGATATTCGCAACATCTACCACCCAATATTCTGCCACTCCTAAATCTTCGTATAGCAGCCGTTTTTGCCCAATATCATCAGATAGTGAAGTATTAGCAATTTCAATTACTAAATCTGGTGCTGGATATTGGTTTAAGTCAATGATTGACGTTCCCCAAGGGATTACATCAGCATTTTCACCAATATAATAAGACACATCTGGTTGACTTTCTTGAACGCCTATTTTTCTGTATGTACAGTTATCCCGTCCATGTATAGGAATACCTTTGAGGGTAGCAAACAGGTTAACGGCAAAGATAATAATAGTGTGATCGCTGGCGTGGTCAGAGCCGATAGGTGACATTTCTATCCTCAATTGTCCATTGTGGTAATAGCCTTTCGCTTGTTCTAGTTGCGGATCTTCAATCGCCTGGATATATTCATCCCAAGTCGCTACAACCCAAGTTTCTGTCGGTATTTTTGTTTGTAGTTTACTCATAGTTAAGGCGTTTAGGGCGCGATCGCTTCTTTAAATGTAGTGTAGTTTCTGGAATAGCATGCAATTGTCTATTACCAGAATTAATGGCTGAATTTGACACAGATTATTGGCTTTCTATCAAAATCTTCCCAAAGTGATCAATAAACTCTCGTAAAACTTCCCTTGAGCTGATACATACTTGCCAAGTATTGGGGAAAAGGTTATCTTCATTAAGTACTAGATAAGTGTCTCTGCTACTTAAGGTTTCAGGGTTAAATTTTTCTAAAGGAATTTGAGGAATAACTAATTCCGAATTATCATCATCCACTACTAGTTTATCCAGATAAAAAATGCCCATAGTTTTTCCTTCTACTTTTAAAAGATTCCAATAGTAATAGTCAAGTGACTGTAAAAAAATAGCTTTTTTACTAGGTAATATCCAAAACCTTCCTTTTGTGAAAGGACATATTTCCCCTGCTAAATCAAAATATTCCCGATACTGGAATATAAGTGAGTATCGATCTAAAATTTCTTTAGCAATAGAAATAAATAGCTTTTCTTTTTGCTGTACTAAAATAAGTTGATAGGGTTTAGCTCCTTTACCAGGATTCTTGAGCTGATACCCTCTATGTTGAGCGAATTCACTCACTTCAAACGTTTCATCAAAACCAAGTTGTGTCAGCATAGTGAGAGCCAAAGCCCTTAAATTCTCTCCGGCTTCACTATCTTTCGTGCTTGATGATGAAACTGGCTGAGATAGACCATTTAAATTTGCCTTTTTCTCTTCATCGCTAACCTCATTTGTGGCAGCAGGAGAACAATCATGAACCCACTCAGGCTTGTACTTGGCGAATAGAGCAACTAAGTCGCCGCGTTTCGACCGTCGATCGCCTTCAAATTCACTTTTGATGCCGAAGGCGGCATAAAGTTTTTCGATGTGCTTGCGTATAGTTCCTTGATGAATGTCCAGAGACTTAGCAACTTCAGCATCTGTACGCCTAGTCAAGACCATTCGCAACACCTCAACTGTACGAGGTTTCCGCAATTCTAGCTTTTCCAGTTCTTCGTTGAAGTGTTGACGATTCATATCTTTTCAAATATCGCAGTTATTCCATTATCTGCGTACTTTGCGTACTCTGCGTACTGAAATTAGGCTATATAGATGCCCATTGTCGTATGTATCTGCGTACTTTGCGTACTCTGCGTACTGAAATTAGGCTAATAGATGCCCATTGTCGTGTGTATCTGCGTTCTGAGCATGATATTCACAGAAGCATTTGAGTAAAGCAATGAAAATTCTAGAAAGTCAGCCTAGATTCCACCAGTTAGAAATACCAGGCATGGAAGAACTTCTTGGCAATCTGGAAATGCAGCCAGAAACTACAAAGACGAACCCAAAACCTATCTCCGAAATTTCGGCTAATAACACAGAAATTTATACCCCATTCCATCAGTTGGAAGTACCGGGGATGGAAGAATGTCTCTCAAAGCTGAAAACACAATCAGAGACTACTGACTTGAGCGAATACGGTGACGCGATCGCAATTAGCATCGATAATCTGGCTGACGAGACTGCCGCTTGAAAAAAAAGCGATCGCGTCCTCTCCTCATCTTTTAACTTGCGGACTTTTTAACTAGCTGGTAAGTCCGCAAATACTTTCTCTACTAGCTGTCGCGCTTTAGCGTCCAAGAGGTTCCAGTCTACATCGCCAGTATCCTCTTCAATTAAGCTAGTATCAATCTCGACTTGCTGATTCTCTGGGTGAGCGATCGCTTGCGTGTAATTGCGAAAACAGACTTGATAACAAAGTTCCCACAAATCAACAGTAACTTGCTGGTCTTGATGCTTCAAACAAAGTAGATAACCAGGATAGGGATTAGGCATTGCTACCAATGCTTGTTCTATCTCCGCAGCTTCCTCTGGAGAAGCAGATGCAAGCTGTTCTCTTAATAACGTAAAAGTGTTTTTAGTTTCCTCCGGCGTCCCTTCAGGCCAAATCAATACATCTTGGTAAGTTCCCTTCCAGTTTGATTGGTCTAGCTGTTTGCGAATCTGGTCGATGATTCGGATGAAAGCTGGTTGCATGAGCAATTCAGCTTGCTCCCAACTCGTAATATTTGTGAACTTTGGCATCATTTTTATCTTATAAAATTGAAAAAAATGTGATAGAAAAAACTTAAGGTTGAGGTGAAGATGGTGACGAGACTGGAGTTTCTCGCTGTACAGTTTCGACTTGACTAACTTGAAAAATCAAGGTAAAACGTTGACCCATCTTTTTGGCAACAAATTCTTCCAACAATCGCACTTGTTTAGGAGTTAAAACTTGCTCAGCGCGAACAGTAAGATAAACTTTAGGGGGGTTTGTTAACCAGTTGGACTCAGTTTTAACCAGTTCTACTCGCTGAAAAGTAATCGTATTCTTCAGTAGCGCCTGCTTCAAACTCGCTTCTAGTCGGGCTTGCCGGAGTAATTCTACAAAACTGATCCCTAAAGGAATCAAAAGAATCGCCGTTAAAGCAAGCGTCCAACTTAGGGCTTTCCTTGCTTTCGCTAGAGGGGTGTAGCCTGACAATAAAAAAGTCAGCATACAGGCAAGGGTAATCCCCAGCAAGTTCGTCATGTACAGCAGCGCTGCACCCAGACTCAGCGACCAATTCGCTTGGGCAAGCCCCAAACCAATGACACAAACGGGAGGCATCAGCGCCACAGCGATCGCTGTCCCCGCCAAAGTCCCAGAAATTTTGGGCTGCACTTTCGCAAAGCCACTAATGCCTCCAGCGACTACAGCAATTCCCAAATCGAGTAGAGTCGGTCTAGAGCGAGACAGTACTTCGCTGCCAAATTCTGGGAGTCCGACAAAGGAACCCAGAAGCATCGCTAAAACAATCGCCAGACACGTCCCCACGACGACTGCAACCAACCCTTTGCGAAACAGAATCACGTCGCCTTCTAAAGCGGCAAAGGCTAATCCGCGAATGGGGAACATCAACGGGGCAACGATCATCGCACCAATAATGACAGCCGCACTGTTAGTCAACAATCCCAAAGTAGCGATCGCGCAGGAACCAATAATCAACACGATGTAGTTCAAATCCATCGTAGATTCTTCCAACAGCCCCTCTCGCTGCACGCCTAACTCCTGCTGTGCCTTTCGTCGCCATCGCCGATATTTCGACCACTTCCAATGAATATTTTTTAGCAAATGAAAATAATACCCTAAAATTCTATCTGAAGCCTGATAAAAGCTCCGCTTGATGCTCAATATTCACAATGATCGCAATCCCTCCGCCAAATTTAGCTACGTCTCTGGATGGAAATCAGCAGTGAATTATCGGTGTTTACAGCCACGCTTCCCGAATGCTTCACACTCCAATCTGAAAAAATTAGTGAAATCTTTGACAAACTCTGCGGATTCGTTGGGTTTATCCGAGTGGTATTAATATTGAGCGTACATTCTTTTTTCGGCAGGTCGCACCATGATCGGGCGTTTATTAGACCAGCGTTACCAAGTTGTCCAAGCCTTGGGGGCCGGTGGATTCGGAAAAACCTACATCGCCAAAGACACCCGCCGTCCTGGTGCCCCAACTTGTGTTGTCAAGCACCTCAAGCCTGCTAGTAGCGACCCTCATTTTTTGGAAACGGCTAGACGGTTATTCACTAGCGAAGCCGAAACTCTAGAACAACTGGGAAATCACGACCAAATTCCTAGATTATTAGCCAACTTTGAAGAAAACCAAGAATTTTACTTGGTACAAGAGTTCATCGATGGGCATCCCCTCAGCGCCGAACTCTCACCCAGTTATCGTTGGGAAGAAGGTCAAGTCATCCAGATGCTGCAACAAGTCTTAAGCGTTTTGGAATTTGTCCACTACAACGGCGTCATCCACCGCGACATCAAACCAGACAACTTAATCCGACGCAACTCAGATAGCAAGCTAGTTTTAGTTGACTTTGGCGCAGTCAAGCTACTGCGAACTCAAACACTCATCAATCAAGCACAAGCCAGTGCCACCGTTGCTATTGGCACTCCCGGCTATATGCCAACCGAACAAGCGCAAGGCAGACCCCGCCCCAATAGCGATATTTATGCTTTGGGTATGATTGGCATCCAGGCACTGACGGGATTGATGCCGCTACAATTGCACGAAGATCCCCAGACAGGCGAGATTCTCTGGCAGCATCTAGTGGCGGTCAGTCCAGGGTTAGCAGGTTTTTTAACAAAAATGACCCGCTACCACTTCAAAGACCGCTATCAGTCAGCGACGGAAGCACTACAGGAATTGCAACAGCTAGCCTATGGGGGTGGACAGCAAGCTGTGGGGGTTGGATATCCACCCATCGGGTACACACCCGCTCCCCCACCGCCCCCAACTCCACCGTCTGAACAGAAAACCTTTGCAGTCGTTCCTCCACAACCAACACCACAACCTACTCCAAAACCAATCAGTCACGAGTACAATCGTCCTGTTGTTGCTCCCTCGTCTAATAAATTTCCCCTAGCGATGGGGATCGGGGTAGCTATTTTGGTATTTGCGGTAGGGGGGGCTATTGCTCTTTATCAATCCCAACCCAAGAGTAATGGAGGGTCTAAGAGCAATCCGAATGAAGTGGTAGACAAAGTACAAGAGACTTGCAAAGTTTCGGATGGGCCATTAAATGTACGTTCTAGCCCTAACGCTTCGGTAGTAGGTAGCGTCAAACAAGGGACGATTTTATCTGTTACCGGCACTGCACGAAATGGTTGGGTGCCGATTAGTTCGCCGCTCAAGGGATGGGTATTTAGAAAATATATCGATTGTGGCTCATCGGCCTCAACGCCTACCAAGCCCACTCCAACAACGACTGCCAAACCCTCTCCAGAAACGCCGAAACCTGCCGTCGATCGGGGACGGGAGATCATCGCCCAAGCGACGGAAAAATTTCAAGCGGGAGATTTCGACGGCGCGATCGCTCTCGTTAGATCCATTCCCGCTAACAGTTCTGCTTACGGACAAGCGCGGGAAGCGCTGCAAGAGTGGTCTTTGAACTGGTCAGTTGCACAAGGGATATATCGGGATTCCCAAAGAGCTTTCGAGCAAGGTCGGTGGCAAGATGTAATTGCTGCTGCAAACGACCCTGGACTTCCCCAAATCCGGTATTGGCAAGATCGGTTACGCCAATTAGCGGCACAAGCCGAGCAAAAACAGAACGAACAAACACCGTCTCCCAGCCCCAGCGAAAGCCCCACCGAGAGTCCTAGTCCCACTGAAAGCCCTAGCCCGATTCAGAGTCCGAGTGAAAGCCCTAGCCCCACGGAGAGTCCGGCAACTGAGCCTTCCTTGTGACGACACTCAGATAAGTGCTAAGCGATCGCTTTCCGCTCAAAGCGGGCACATTTCTCTACTTGCTCTCATCGGGAGGTGGAGGGAAAGGCACCAGCGCCGCTTGGAAGAAATAAACGCGACCGCAATATTGCGACCTATTAGAACAGATCGTTTCTATCGCCACATTATTGACATTAGTAACATCAAATGACAAGGAATCTTTCTGCCCAGGAGCAATCGTGCGAGAATGCTTACGCTGTCCATCTAAATAAATATTGACCGTGGTGGGAGGACTACCGCTGTCGTTATCCCGCATTCCATATTCCAAATTCAGAGTTTGGAAGTAAGTGTCATAACCCTCCGGCATGATTCTACAGGTCATCGACACAAAAGCATTGCCTGGGGCCAGACTGAGACGGCTGGTGTAGACGGCTCTACCCACAGCAACATCTGACTTATAAGGACGCCAACGACCAGGGCCAGTACTCACACATTTAGTCTCTGGGAGAGAGACCGTACGCCGTGCCTGTACAGCTTGATTGCCCAGAGTCGCCAAGACAAAGGACAGCAGCCCGCCAACAAGAAGTTGACTGATCAACTTGGTTTTTTGCATGGAGAGATCGCCAAGTTAAAAGGTAACAATCTTTACTAATGATACCGAATCCCCAGCCCCTGAATTGGCACCGACTCCAATAATAATCAGAATGCGAGCGCTTGGGTTAGAGAAAGCCCGATCGCAATGGGCTGACTGACAAATCAGATCGGACTGAAGGCAAAATCCCGGACTTCTAAGAAGTCCGGGATCTAAACCGCTGGCATCTCACCACTCAAATAAGACTGCAATATAAAATGCCTGCAACTATCCAAACCCCAAGAGACAGTTCTAGTGGGTGCTAAATATCCTAGCGGCAGCGGCAACACCGGCACCGGGAGTAAAGCCTTCGTATCCGACTTCTCGCAGTGTCGCTTCCAGAGCGGCAACGGCAGCGAGGATATCGCGATCGCTCACAAAACCCAAGTGACCAATCCGGAAGATTTTGCCTTTGAGATGGTCTTGTCCGCCAGCCAGGACGATGTCGAACCGCTTTTTCATCACGCTACGGATTTGTTCTGAATCCACCCCAGTCGGTGCCACAGCGGTAATCGCCGGACTGCCTGCCCCTTCAGGCGCAAACAGCGGCAACGAGAGCGCATTCATCGCGTCGCGGGTGGCAGTCATCAGCCGCTGGTGACGGGCAAAAATCGACTCCAAACCCTCAGCTTTCATCATTTTCAGGGCAACGTGCAGCCCCACAAATAAGTTCACCGGAGGGGTAAAGGGAGTGGTGTTTTTGGCGGCATCTTTGCGGTACTTGCCCAAATCCAAGTAGTAGCGGGGCAACTTAGCCGTTTTGTAAGCTTCCCAAGCTTTCGGGCTGACAGAGACAAACGCGAGTCCTGGGGGAATCATGTAACCTTTTTGGGAGCCAGACCCCACCACATCAATGCCCCATTCATCAATCGGCAGATTCACCGCTCCCAAGCTGGTAACAGCGTCAACGATCATTAAAGCTTCACCGTGGGCTTTAACATGACGATTGATCGTTTCCAGGTCGTTGAGAACGCCAGTGGATGTCTCGCTATGGGTGACAATGACCGCTTTGATTTGTTTATCTGTATCGGCTTCGAGTTTTTCCCGGAATTGTTCTGGGTCGAGGGCTTGACCCCACTCAGCTTTTACCGTATTAACATTCAGACCGAAAGCTTGGCTAAGTTCCGCCCAGCGATCGCCAAATTTGCCATTACAGCCAACCAAAACGCGATCGCCTGGACTCAGGAAGTTAATGATGCCAGCTTCCATCGCCCCCGTGCCACTGGCAGTTAACATCAGCACGTCATTCTCGGTTTGGTGCAACCATTTCAGGTTTTGCGTCACCTCAGCCATCAGTTTGCTAAATTCACTGCTGCGGTGCCCAAATGGATGCTTGGCTAAGGCGAGTAATACCTGTTCCGGCACTGGTGTTGGGCCGGGAATCATCAACATTAACTTATCGTCCATCGATCTGTCCTTAAACTTGAAGAGCGCATACTCCAGAATCGCATATCTTTTCCAATCCATTCACCAATTAGCAATCAGCTTTTTAGCTTTTCGGAGTAATTGAGTAATCGATAGTCAGTAGTGGGTAATCGGTTTACAGTCTCTTTACGAGCTAGTACTGACAAGTAAGGAGTTAATAACTACTAAAACATTGACAAAAAGCCAAATCTTTACTCTAATTTCTCCGGTGGGATTTTTCTTAAAAAAGCGGGAAGGTCTACCTGTAAATGTTTGTTGGGGTGAGGAGATGATAAAGGAGTTCGGTTGATTGGCTGAGGAATCTCAGCCACAGTTGGGGGTTCTATTGCCATCAGCAGTTCTTCCAGATCCTCAGGGCTATCTGCTAGCACTCGTTGCAAGAAATCCTTTAGTTTTTGAGCGCTACGAAGGCTAGCATTGCAACGGTCTTTCCAGTACTGGATGGCGGCTTCGTACTCATTTGCTTGCTGGGCTTGCATGAGAATTTGCTCTTGCAGGGTCGCGGTGTGAGTTTCTAATTCGGTTGTCTGGGCTTGATAGCGATCGCGCGACTCTGCCAAGTCGTGGCAAGCTTGTTGTAATCGAGCCTGAATTTTAGCTTGCTTGTCTAGCTGGTTTTCTAGGTCTTTAATCTGTCCGTGGAGAGCTTGAATGGTTGCATCCTGTTCACCAACCAAGTCTTCAGTCTCGGAAAGGTTTGCCAACAGTTGTTGCTGTTCTTCCAAAGTTTCGTTGGCTTCTTGGAGTTGATCTTCTAGCTGATTGATAACTGTAGCGCGCTCGCTACATCGACGGTAAAGCGCCTGCATTTGCTGCTCCTGCTCTAGCGCCTGCACCTCCAAACGCCTTATTACAGTTTGAGCTTCCAGCATTTGAAATTCTAGCTCCTGCACTCGTTGTTGCTGGGCTTCTAAGGCTGTTTGCCGGTTCGCTAGCTCTTGTTCCAGCAGCGTTTGACTGTTTTGGATAGTCTGCCGGCTCTGAGCCAGCTGCCTCCGCAAACGTCTTAATTCCCCTTGCTGTGCCTCAGCTAAAGTTTCAATCGTCGCTAACAATTCTTGAACCGTTTCCTCTTTGAGAACCGCTTGCGATTGATGATTCTCTAGCGCTTGCTGCTGCTCGAACAGCTGTTGCTTGAATTGATCGAGCGCCCGCTGTTGAAGATTCGCGGCTTCCTCTGTCGATGCCAGCTGAGTTTCTAAAAGATGTTGCTCGCTCAGTTGGAGCCTCAACTCACTGACACAAGCCTGGGATTCCTCCAACGCCTGCTCTAACTGATGAATGCGAGCTAACTGCTGCTGTTCTTGCGAAGGCGATCGCGCCAATTCCAGCGGTTCTGGAGGCTCCAGTTCCCAAGATTGTCTTTGTGAGTCTTCTAACGAGGGTAATTCGCTGGGGTGAGGCTGTGGAATAGCAAGAGCATCCGTTGCCTCTGCGTCTGCTGAAGCTTCCTTTGAATTTAACCAAAAACGATCGGCTGAATCTGGTTCAGTCACTCCGAACCTCCCAGAAGTCAATAACGGTCTTGGAGCATCCAACAGCCATCTCGCATTTCCGAGTGATGAGTTAGCAGTTAGCAGTTCTCGGAGCGTTTATCACTGTTTATCACTTAAGTAAGTAGAAAGCATTGACCCTAATTTTAGGGCTTTCCGGCGATTTTTCTGTATTGAGGACGAAGCATCAGTGCCAGCATCTAGGCACAGAATTCAGGTATTTAATAACTCTGGCTTCGCCCCACGCCCTTTCTAATCTTAATACCTTTTATACCTTGGGTTCTCGGTGTCCGGTGACAATATCTGGCGAAGGTGGTTGATCGAAGGCAATGTTATTCAGAGACCAACGGTAATCGATTGGTAAATTTGCTCGTTCGCAAGTTTGTTCGAGTTGCTTCTGTTGAGCCATTGCTTTGCGAAGAGTACTAATCAGCTGGTGAACTTGCTCCCGCACTGCCGGTTTTTGGCTAACGGCGAACGAGGTGTGGCGTTCCAACACTTGCAGGAGTAATTCGTAGTGGATACGAGAGGGAAGAGGAATTGGCTCCATGAAACCTAATTTACCTATAGGGGTCAAGATATTGGGCAAGGATGAGGCGGAAGGGGGAATGAAAAAGTTCTTTATTCAATCTTTCATCCTTCCTCCTCCCTCCTTTATCCTGCAAAAGGGTTTTCATTCTAGGAAAACAGCTTGGCGATGCCAACAGCAGGGTCGGACTGTTTCACCAAGGACTCACCAATCAGCACCGCATCAGCACCCGCTTGCACAACCAAGCGAAGGTCAGATGGCGTGTGCAGACCCGATTCGCTAACGACAGCGATCGCCCGATCGCGCAACTCGCTACCTCGCGCCGCTAAAATCTGGCAGGTTGTTTGTAAGTCTACGGAAAAATCTTCCAGATTGCGATTATTTATACCAACTAGCGTAACGCCTTCTAAGGAGAATACTCGGTCTAATTCTGCTAGAGTATGCACTTCAATCAGCGGTGTCATCCCCAAAGCATTGATAATTTTGACAAAGTATTGGAGGTCTTGATCGCTCAGAATTGCTGCAATCAAGAGAACGGCATCGGCTCCGTGGCGTCGGGCGAGATAAATTTGGTAAGGATAGATTAGGAAATCCTTACATAAAACGGGCAAGTCTACGGCAGCGCGAACAGCCGTCAGATTTTCAAAACTCCCTTGAAAAAATTTTCGATCGGTCAAGACTGATAAACAGCTGGCTCCTCCTTGCTGGTAAGCAGTCGCGATCGCCACTGGGTCGAAATCTTCCCGAATCACACCTTTACTGGGAGAAGCCTTTTTGACTTCTGCAATCAAGGCAGGTTTTGTCTTCCCTTGCCGCAAAGCACCGATAAAATCACGAGGTGCAGGTGCAGACTGCACTTGACGCCGCAACTCCACTAAGGGCAGGCGTTCTCGCATCTGGTCAACTTCCGTTTCTTTTTGCCAGACAATTTCCTCCAGAATGTGGCGGGGTTTGGCATCAGGTACGGCAACCTGATAGCGTAAAGTGCTGATGGCAATCGATGGATTTGGGGGACGGCGGCGAATTTGCATATTTCCTAGTTTGGCACAATTATTCATGGGGAATGGGGGCTTAGTAGAGGTCATTTGTCAACGGTGATTCGTCATTTGTCACCAGCAATCGACGAATGACGAATCACAAATGACTCTTCTCCCTAATGAGAACCTACAGCCCGTTTGTAAGCTTCATCCAATACTTCTGAGAGGGTGGGATGTGCGTGGACAAAATATGCCAGAGTCTGGACAGAATTGCGTTGAGCGATCGCGTTTGCGGCTTCGTGAATCAAATCCGCTGCATGCATTCCGATGATGTGGACGCCCAGCACTTCGCCTGTATCTTTGCGGTAGATGACTTTTGCCATCCCGTCGGCTTCCCCTTCTGCGATCGCTTTCGAGTTTCCTTTGAAATAACTCTTCGCCACTGCAACTTCGAATCCCTCCTCTTTCCCCATTTCTTTCGCCGCCAGTTCCGTCTTGCCGACAAAGCTAATTTCTGGGTGAGTAAAGGCGGCGGCAGGGATGCTGTGATAATCGAT
Source organism: Coleofasciculus sp. FACHB-542 (assembly GCF_014695825.1). Taxonomy (NCBI): domain Bacteria; kingdom Bacillati; phylum Cyanobacteriota; class Cyanophyceae; order Coleofasciculales; family Coleofasciculaceae; genus Coleofasciculus; species Coleofasciculus sp. FACHB-542. The sequence goes on from NZ_JACJPB010000019.1 coordinate 64,958, forward strand.
CAAACGGTGACGCCCGCAGATATTCTCTACCGCCACGACGCCTTGAGCCGACGCCGCATGAGCCAGCTGCATCTTGCCCGTAGCATCTCCAATTGCCCACAGGTGAGGCACGGGTTCGCCACTTGACAAGACTGCCATCCGGTCATCGACGGGGATAAAGCCTCTATTTGTCTCAACGCCGATAGCATCCAGCCCCAAGTCCTTAGTATCCGGAATGCGACCTGTAGCGACCAAGCAAGCGTCTACTTCCAGCACGTCCACAACTTCTTTAGTTTGGGCGTCAGCTAGCTCAATGACCACGGGAGAACCAGGTTTAACACTCTTCGCCAACGTGCCTACTTTCGTTTCAATGTCGCGCGGCTTAATCAGCACTCTTTCGGCAATTGTGGCAATGTCCCGGTCAAACCCTGGCATCAGCTGGGGTAACGCTTCAATCATCGTGACTTCAGCGCCTAATGCCGTGTAAACATCTGAAAATTCTAGACCAATGTAACCGCTGCCAATAATCGCGATCCAGGAAGGTAGCGACTCCAATCTCACGCCGTCGTCACTGGTAAAAACAGTTTTCCCATCAATTTCAATTCCTGGTGGAACCCAAGGAATTGACCCAGAGGCAATGATAATGTCTTTTGCCGTAACGGTTTTTTCACCCGATCCCGTGCTGATGGTGACTTTTTGGGGTCCCGCAATTTTCCCCCGACCTTGGAGAATTTCAACGTCCAGCCGTTTCAAACTGTTTGTCAAATCGCCGCGAAGCTTGGAGACAAGGTTGTTCGCATGATCTGCGATCGCTTGTCGGTCAAACTCAACACCTGCAACTTGAATCCCCAGCGATTTCAGATGGTGGGCATTGCGTAACTCTCGCACTCGACCGGATGCTGCCAACAAAGCTTTAGAAGGAATGCAGCCCCGATTCACGCAGGTGCCGCCCATATCGGCTGCTTCCACAATGGCGGTTTTGAGACCGCAGGAAACGGCGTGTAGGGCAGCGCCATGTCCGCCGACACCGGCTCCAATAATCACTAAATCGTAATCAAATCCTTGAGTCACGTTACTCTCCCCTAGACGACGATGCCCTCCTCATTTTCAGCTTGACCAACGGTGAGCGCAAGTCCCCAATCGGTTGTGGAGTGAAAGAGTGCAAGTTATTCTCCTTACAATTTTCTCTAAAAAAATTACGAATGAGTCATCCCTTCAGCCGCGTGTTATATCTTAGAAACTAAAAGAAATCCAGCGTTCGCTCGAATTGAGCGAGCGCTGTCAATTACTAGGGTGCCCTGCTATCAAAAGCAGTGTTTGTGGAACCAGCGTAATGAATCAGAGTGACCAAGACCATCGTCGCGCCGCCGATCAAGCGTTTAGCGAATCGCTTGAGCAATTGCAGGATTTATTGGAATTGCCGGACAATCAGACGGCTCGATCCCAGTCAGAGTCGGACAGCGGTAATCATCAAAAAGAATTGACTGAAGCAGATGAGCTGGAACAAGCCGCTGCTGACATTGAGGAATATATGCAGAAAAAGACTAAATCATCGGGGAACGGATAGCGAGTAATTGGTTGGGAAAAGCGAAAAAAACACTAACCATTGTTGACCCATAACTACTGATTAGCGGCTACTTCCTAACTTCTGCCATTCTGACGCTTTACTTCGTACAACATCAAAGCAGCTGCTACAGCCACGTTTAGCGACTCGACTCCTGGACTCAGGGGGATGGTCACTTGCACCTGTGCCAGTGAAACTAACTCTGAAGACAATCCAGCACCTTCATTGCCCATCAAAATCAGCGTGGGACGACGTAAGTCTACCTCCCAGTAGGTTAAAGTCGCACTAGGCACAGTTGCCACGACTTGCATTCCTCGTTCCCGACACTGAGAGATATCTGCGATCAAATCAGAACTGCTCCGCATCGGTAGCCGAAACCATTGTCCAGCAGAGGCTCGCAGCACCTTTGGATTGTCCAGATCCACACTATCTTCACTGACACACAAACAATCCGCACCCGCAGCGGCGGCAGTACGAATCATCGTGCCGAGGTTGCCCGGATCTTGCACGGTTTCCAAAATTAGCCCCAAACCCGTAACTGGCAATGGGGACACCTGGCGGCTCATCCGGGGTGCCGTAGCGATGACACCATCGGGTTGAATCGTGGTAGCGATCGCTTTCAGAACTTCCTCGCTCACCACTTCAGCCCTTTGACATCGATTACAAGCTTGCTCCCACAATTGCTGGTGACGCTCCTGCCATTGAGGCGTACAACAGACCGTTTCTAACGGATAATCAACCGCACAAGCTTCCTCTAGCAAATGCGTCCCTTCCAACAAAAATATTTGCTGCTCCCGCCGTTCCTTGGAGCGATGTAACTTGCGAATTTGCTTGACCAGAGGATTCTGGAGACTCGTCAACATCAACAAGAATTAGGACTGAGGACTGAGGACTGTAGGACTGAGAAAGTGTCAAAAGGCAAGAAAGAACCTTTTCCCAATCTGGCAAAGGATTGAGTTTTGAGTGTTACTAAGTGACGAAATTCTTTATTAGCGTCTGACTACATTAGCGTCTGATTACCCTATCTCGATCGCCACTTTTTTCTACTCAGTCCTCACTCCTGATACCTCAGTCCTAAAAATGCGGAACCCGGGACTTGAACCCGGAAGTCCTTGCGAACACTAGAACCTGAATCTAGCGCGTCTGCCAATTCCGCCAGTTCCGCTGACGTCTGGATTTATACCACCGATTTACTATCTTGCAACAAACCCTAGAATTTGTCAATACCTTTTATCCGGAAAAGTGAACCGATACAAGGTACAATGCTTCATCGACTGACAATGAAGCGGGATTGCTAATCTAGACATTTAAAATCTTTCCTGTAGAATCAAAACCAAATTTAAAAAAAGCCACCCTATTCCGTGAAATTTGGAGGACAGACCTATTAACTCCCCTCTCAGCCTGACCGATACTTACTCTCTGCCCGAAGAAGACAAGTCCGTTTTGCACATTTGGGGTAGAGCTTCCTTGCAAGGGCACGTCAAGATTAGCGGCGCAAAGAACGCGGCACTAGCGATCATGGCAGGAGCCTTGCTGTGTCCTGAAGATTGCCGAATCCGTAACGTTCCCTCGCTTGTCGATGTCAAGCGCATGGGTCAAATTCTGTCGTCCCTAGACCTGAAGCTGGAATGGAATGGCGACATTCTCGACATCAACGCTAGCCACATTGGGCAATCAAAAGCTCCCTACGAGTTAGTTTCTCAGCTACGAGCTAGTTTCTTCATCGTTGGACCGATGCTGGCGCGACTGGGTGTAGCAAAAGTGCCCCTACCTGGCGGTTGTGCTATCGGTGCCAGACCTGTCGATCTTCACGTCCGAGGTTTGCGGGACATGGGGGCAGATGTCCAAATTGATCATGGGATGGTCAATGCCCATGTAACTGGCAGCAATCGAAGATTAAAGGGAGCCAAAATTTATCTGGACTATCCCAGTGTTGGTGCGACAGAGACACTGATGATGGCGGCAACCCTAGCAGAGGGAGAAACAATCCTAGAAAACGCCGCCCAAGAACCAGAAGTCGTGGATCTCGCTAATTTCTGCATTGCAATGGGAGCCAAGATTCGCGGTGCAGGTACCAACACAATTGTGATTTCTGGTGTTCCCAGCTTACATTCTGTAGATTACAGCATCATTCCCGACCGGATTGAGGCGGGGACATTGCTCGTTGCAGGAGCAATTACCCATTCAGAACTAAGTCTGTCCCCAATTATTCCAGACCATCTCACGGCTGTGATTGCCAAGCTGCGGGAAATTGGAGCGACGGTACTCGAAGAAGCGCCCGACTGCCTGCGGATTATCGGAGGACAAACACACACGGCAACAGATATTGAAACATTGCCATATCCTGGATTCCCCACGGATATGCAGGCACAATTTATGGCATTGCTGACCCTCAGTGAAGGGGACAGCGTGATTAGCGAAACGGTTTTTGAAAACCGATTGCGTCATGTGGCAGAGTTGAATCGCATGGGTGCAGATATTCGCGTGAAAGGCAATCATGCAATTGTGCGGGGTGTGCCAATGTTATCGGGGGCACCTGTACTAGCTACTGATTTGCGTGCTTCGGCGGCGTTGGTTTTGGCATCGCTGGCGGCAGAAGGAAAAACAATCATTCGAGGATTGCAGCATCTAGATCGGGGTTACGAAAAACTGGAGGATAAACTACGGCAGCTGGGAGCTAAACTACAGCGGGTGCAGGATGATGACAGTTTGCCAGTTGAAAATTTGAAGGTTGAAGGTGACAGCCTGCCGGTTGAAGGTTTAAAGGTTGAAAGTTGAAGGAAGGGTAATCGGTAATGGGTAGAGTGATGAGTGATGAGGTATTCATTCAAAACTCATAACTCAACACTCATAACAATTACCTTTTACCGAATTGTCTATTCCTTCACAATTTCTGTCAGCGCTGGTTTTAGGGTTGAATACTGATATTCAAATCTTTGGGACAAGGTGCGTTTTGGAAGAACTTGTTGCCCTTCCAAAACGACTTGGGCACCATCTCCTAAGAGACCTTCTAAAACAAAGCTGGGAACTGGTAGCCAGGAGGGTCGATTTAAAACTTCTCCCAAAGTTTGAGCCAATTCGTTCATCCGGACTGGATTCGGAGCTGTACCGTTTAGGACACCTTCAATTTCCGGATGGCTGAGTACAAATAGAATTAGATTCACTAAATCGTCTCGGTGAATCCAGGAGAACCACTGACGCCCTGAACCAATGGGGCCACCAGCAAACATTTTGAAGGGGGGAAGCATTTTGGCAAGTGCCCCTCCCATTCCTAAGACAATTCCAGTTCGCACAATTACTAGTCGCGTGCCGCTGTCTTTGACTTTTTGCGCTTCTGTTTCCCATTCTTTACAGACAGTGCTGAGAAAATCATTACCGGCTGAACTAGTTTCATCAAAGGCAGCCGTTTCGCTGGTGCCGTAGTAGCCGATTGCAGAAGAATTAACTAAGACAGCGGGCTTACGATTCGCTTGATTAATTGCTTCTACAATTTTTTGCGTCCCTAGCTTTCGGCTATTTAGGATCGTCTGCTTTTGTTCTGGAGTCCAGCGTTTTTCCGCAATCGGTTCTCCCGATAGATTCACCACAGCATCGCATCCAGCAATGGACTGTTGCCAGGAGCCTGATTCAGTGGGTGTATATGCAATGATTTCGAGATTGGGATAGGTGTTGGCAGGAAAGACTTGCTTCGCTTTCGCAGGGTTACGACTGAAAACCAAGATTTGATTTCCTTGAGCGTGTAGTCGTTCTACCAGACGAGAGCCGACAAATCCAGTTGCTCCTGTAATGGCTACTTTCATGCTTCTCTGGTTGCCTCGCTATCGGGGGTTTTTTTCGTGTCGCTGTAAGCCATACCATTGACCTCAGCATAGCGATTCATAAACCGCATAAATCTCTCCCAGTGGTCTTCTCGCTGAATTTCAAATTCGCAGTCCAACCGCTGAAAATCATCCCCTTCTGGTCCGCTGAAAACAAATTTTACAGAAGAAGGCTCAACGCTTATTTCACCTTCTTCATCCGTTAATCGCAGCCCATTAGAAAACTTATTTTTAAAGCTGTTGAATTTTTCTATGGCTTTCAGCTCGTTAAATGTCATCAATACCGTGCGGACTCCAGAACTGCGATTCCGCCGTAAGCTGACGTTACCGATTTCTTCAGGAATCCCTTCAAAAAATTGAATTAAGGGTGTATTAGAAGTCATGCACAAAATTAATGAAACTCATAAAGTAGTATACAAAAGTCAAATGCCCTCCGAGCGCTGACTCGGTGAGCTAGAGAGTTTAGAGGCGATCGCCTAAAATATTTTTGACAAGTTGTCGGTAAATGCGTCCTAAAACCGACATCCAAGGTAGGGAGATTTTTAACTCAACTTTTCCCTAACCAGATTCTGAGCAAGTAGCTTTAAATTTATTAATTACAGGGGTTGACTCCCCAAACTCCTCTTAGAAGCCCGAAGGAGCCTTGAAGATGGCTCTCCTTCACTCTATAGGGAAGGGGCTGGAGGTTGGGTCTGTATTGCACTCAACTGCAAACCGTTATCGTTGCTCAATCTTCGTCTTTCCTGTTCATCCTCCCAGTCTTAACCATCCAAACACATCCCTTACCGTTAGCCGCAGTTCTGTTAACAAGTCTGGAACAGGTAGCACGTCGAATGCTTCCTGCAACAATTCCGGTTGCTGTCCGGGAGGATAAACTAGCACGGAGCGTTCGTCTGGATCGAGTAGCCAGCCTAATTTGCTACCGTGTTTGAGGCAGTGCAGGATATTTCCGGTTACTTTGGTTTGACTTTGTTCTGGAGAGAGAACTTCAATTGTCCAATCTGGAGCAGCCTGAAATACATTGGCAATATCCTCATTTTCATCAAGAGGGATTCTATCCCAAGCAAACACCGCCACATCTGGCACGATTGACCGTCCGCCGAAGGTACACCGCAATTCCGGAAAAGCTAGGGCAATTCGCTTAGCCTCGACCACCTCATTAATAACAGTGACTAGCTTTCCCTGTAACTTGCTGTGCTTCCCTTGCGGCATTGGCTTTTGGATGCTTTGACCCTTGATGTATTCGCTGGCTGGCTTAGTTTCTGGCAGCTTCAGAAACTCCTCTAGAGTCAGGGTTTTAGGAGGTGTATGTACCATAAGCGCTCGCATAAATGCCGCTACTATTACCCTACTCGTGCAGTTTCACTCCCCGAATTGACAAATCCAACAACTCTACCGGATGCATGATGGGAATTGTCTTCTCTTGCAGTTCTAAATGCTTGCTAATTTGGATCGTACAACCGGGATTTGCCGAAGCAATTAATTCAGCACCCGTATTCAGAAGATTTTCAACTTTTTGTTTACCCAATTCTCCAGCAACTTCAGGTTGCAGCATATTGTAAACCCCAGCACTGCCACAACATAACGCTGCATCCATCGGTTCTCGAAGTTGAACGCCTGGAATTTGGCGCAATAATTGACGCGGTTGGACGCTAATTTTTTGCCCGTGCAATAAATGACAGGCATCTTGATAAACCAAAGTCAATGGTTGATCGGAAATTGGGGAAAGTTTTGCCGTGATTCCGGCTTCGTATAGAAACTCTTGAGCGTCTTTCACTTTAGTAGCAAATTTTACAGCTTTCTCTTGATAATCGGGGTCATCTTGTAGCAGGTGTCCGTATTCTTTTAGAGTATGACCGCAACCAGCAGCATTGATGATGATGGCATCAACGTTTGTACCTTCAAAACTATCAATCATTTGGCGCGCGATCGCTTTTGCTTGTTCTTCCTGTCCTTGGTGATGCGGCAATGCAGCACAACACCCCTGAGCCTTTGGAATCACGACTTCACAGCCATTGGCAGTTAATACCCGTACCGTTGCTTCATTGACCTTTGAGAAGAATAGACGTTGCACGCAGCCCAAAATAACGCCCACTCGATAGCGTTTCTCACCCTCAGCCGAAATCACCTCTGGTAGGGTATCTACAAAGGTTCTGGGAGTAATTTCTTGCAGATTTGATTCCATCGCTGCTAAGCGGGGAGAAAGGCGTTGGAGTAATCCAGTCGAACGAACTAATTTTTGCAAGCCTAATTTCTGATAAACCATCAGAGGCGCTAGCAAAACTCGCAGCCGATTAGGATACGGAAATAAGGAAAAAATTAGTTTTCGATACAACTTGTCTGGCAAACTGCGCGAATAATTGCGTTCAATTTGGGGACGCATGGCAGTAATTAGCTTGTCATACTGCACGCTAGAAGGACAGGTTGTGACACAGGCAAGACATCCTAAACAAGAGTCAAAATGCTGTACTGTTGCAGTATTTAGAGAAATCTCACCTTTATTGATAGCATCCATGAGATAAATTCTGCCTCTAGGAGAATCCATCTCTTTGCCAATCACCCGATAGCTGGGACAAGTAGATAGACAAAAACCGCAGTGAACGCAGCTATCAATTAACTTGGGATTGGGGGGATGATCGTTATCAAATCCGTTAATATTAATCGGGTTTGAGTCATCTAAATTTGTTAAAGAATTTTCTGATGTTTGCATGGATGAGTGTAATCTTCCCTACTTTTTGGACGGTGTTTTCTGCGATGAAAGCGCTTTGTTCACATTCCACCAATAAACCGACTTGGACTTAAAATATTTTCTGGATCAAATTGCGTTTTGATTTTCTGCATTAAATCCAGGGCGTTGCCGGTATAACCCCAGACATCTAGTTGCTGCTTCAAGAAAATCGGCGCTTCTAGAATTGTCAGAAACCCGCCGTGAGATTCACAGAGCGATCGCATCTGTTGTAAAAACGCGATCGCTGTTGTTTCTACAACGTCACTATTGCACCGCAGTAGTCCCAACCCACTTCCAGCATGGATCAGACACATCACCGATGGGACGTGGATTTGCAGATGAGTCAAAATGGTCGCGGCGGCAGTTGGTAATACTCCTATTTTGCAAGCGATCGCTGCCTCTGTGTGGGATGCCCACATTTGTTCTTGTAACTTCTGCCATAACTCAGCCTCATCGGCATCTGAATACAAGACACCCTGTAAACCGAGATGTTGCCCCACTTCCAACCATCGAGCGCACTGTTCCTTCACGCTCGGCGATACACTTTGAAAGCGAGCGATCGCACCAATGCCCTCCCCTAACCCTAAACTAGCCACAATTTGAGTGGATAGCAGGTCAACAGCCGTGGGAGTTAAGGCTGAAGCGAGCAAAGTTTTGGTGGCTGCGGCAATTTTTTCGGCTGTGCCAGTCAGCACTACGGTTGCAGATGCCTCAGGCAGGGGATAAACCCGAAACGTCACTTGACTGATAATCCCTAACGTTCCAAAAGAGCCGGTAAATAGCTTCATCATGTCGTAACCGGCAACATTTTTTACCACCCGACCCCCAGCTTTGGCAATCTGACCATCGCTGCGGACGAAAGAAAGACCCAGTAGCATATCCCTCACCCCACCATAGCGTTGTCGCAAAGAACCGCCCCCCGCAGTCGCAACAATACCACCAACCGTGGCGTCTTTTGGATAGGCTGGATCGAGGGCGAAAAATTGACCTTGTTGCGCTAGAATCTTTTGCAGTTCGGCAAATTTCATGCCTGCTTCGACCGTAACGGTTAAATCGCCAACCGCATGAGCGATTAAGCGATTCAGACGTTCGGTACTGACAACCAAATTGACCCCATCGACTAATCCGCCCCAACCTAGTTTGCTAGCGCTGCCACAGGGTAAGATGCCCCACCGATGCTGGTAGGCATAAGCCATAACCTGAGCGAGTTCTTCCTCGGTGCGGGGAGAAACAATGCAATCAAGGGTCGTTCCTGGTGCAATTGCTTGAGAGATTTGTGCTTTTCGAGTGGCTTCTATCTGTTCCCACGGCACAATACCAGAGCTGGGGAGGAGACTTTCAAGTTTTTGGGCTACGCTATTCATTGCTTAAAAAAACATCTGTGCGATCGCACTCAGGTGGACATGAACACTAGCAAAACATAAGCACGGTACGCAAGTAACACTCAGTTCTCGACGTAACATCATTTAATTATTTAGTTATAAATTTATTTCTTTATATCTCAAGATAGATGCAGCACTTCATACTGGTATTTGTGGGGTCTATTTCTCTCTTTAGACAGGTTTAATTGAATGGTTCGACGAAAGAATATACCGGCATTACAGCAAGCAAGAAGGGCAGGGACAACCCGATCTTACGATAGGGAAAGCTTGCTAAATCGAATTACAACCCGAATTCGCCAATCTTTAGAGCTACAAGAGATTTTGGCGACAACAGCGCGGGAAATTCGCTCATTTTTAGACATGGATCGGGTCAAAATTTACCGATTTCACCCAGATGCCAGTGGCGAAGTAATTGCCGAATCTATAAATGGCGATTGTTTACCCTCTATGATGGGGCTGCGGTTTCCAGCCGAGGACATTCCGCCCAATGCTCGTGAGTTGTTTGTCAAAGTCCGCCAGCGAGTCATTGTCGATGTCATTTCTAGGCAGAAAACTCAAGAACAGTTAGATTGCCTATCAACCGGAAAAAATTTAGTAACTAGAGACATCCGCTATTCCCCAGTCGATCCTTGCCACGTCGAATATCTAACGACGATGGGGGTGAGTGCTTCTCTCGCCGTGCCAATCCTACATCAAAACAGCTTGTGGGGGTTGTTGGTGTGTCACCATGCATCCCGGCGCAAATTTAGCGAACAAGAGTTACAAATTGTTCAACTGCTCGTGGATCAGGTGTCGATTGCGATCGCGCAGTCCAATCTTCTTCAAACCGCACGCGAACAAGCTCAGCATGAATCAACAATCAACCAAATCAGTAGTCTACTCCACTCTCCGCTAAAAATTTCAGAAATTCGGCAGACCGTTTTAGAAGAAACCGTTAGCGCCTTACACGGTGCTGCTGGCAGATTGTACATTACAGCAGATACAACAGGTCAGCCTGCTCAACTTTATACGACTGGCGAGCAGCCACTCCAAGCTTGGATTGAAGAAACTCCTTTTTGGCAACAAATTATCTCCGGGAAACCGAACAGCGTCGGTATCCCAGACAGTCCTTCTGAAAACAAATCCAAAGATAACAATCAAGATTTCAGTCATCAGAATCTCATCAATCACGCTTCTGACTCTTGGTTTTTGCAGTCGGAATTTAATCCTCAAAATCATTCCCTTGAGTCTTCGCATCACAGCTACGGAGTAGCTAGGGAAATATCAAATTTTAAAAGTCAAAATTTTCTCTACACCATCCCCGATTTATATCAAGAACCACAACTAAAATATGCAGCCCCTGCTTTTGAGCCAACGCCCATTCACTCTATTCTGATTGTGCCTCTCAGTTATCATCAGCAATGCGTGGGGTGTCTTACCATCTTCCGGCATGAGATGAATACAGAAACCCTATGGGCAGGTCGTCAGAATCCCGACGAACGGAATGTCCGCCCCCGCCAGTCATTTGAAGCATGGCGAGAAATCACCCAAGGACAGGCTAAAGAGTGGACACAAGAAGAACTCAAGCTGGCTCAATCGGTGGGAATCCACCTCTACATGGCAGTAATGCAAAGGCGTGTAGAGGATACAATCCGACATCAGGCGTCTCATGACCTCTTAACGGGTTTGCCCAACCGGCTGTTATTCAATGACCGGCTCTCTCTAGCGCTGGCAAGCACTCATCTGAATTGCGGCGATATGCTGGCAGTGGTGTTTCTCGACCTGGATGGCTTCAAAACGATTAACGACACGCTTGGTCATGCCGTAGGCGATCTACTGCTGCAATGTGCGGCTCGACGCCTCACAGATTGCCTACGAGAAAGCGACATTGTTGCTCGTTGGGGTGGGGATGAATTCACCATTATGCTCTCCCCAATCACTTGTTTGGAAGATGTTACCAAGATTGCGAAAAGAATTCTGGGTGCCCTGAACGTTCCTTTTCATTTTGAAGATGTAGAGACTTATCACGATACCTCTTTACACATCAAAGCGAGTTTGGGGATTGCTTTAGCTCCTTATGATGGGGAAGACGCAGAAACGCTGTTAAAAAACGCCGATGCTGCGATGTACAGAGCCAAGCAACAAGGGCGCAATAATTATCAGCTATATACACCAGCCCTAGGGGCAAAAGCACTGGAACGGCTGAAATTAGAAAACCGACTTTACAAAGCCTTAGAACGTGAGGAATTTCTGTTGCACTACCAGCCGCAGGTAGACTTAAAAACAGGTCAAATCGTGGGCATGGAAGCGCTGATTCGCTGGCAATCTCCCGAACTAGGCTTAATTCCCCCTTACCAATTTATTCCTCTGGCAGAAGAAACGGGTTTGATCTGTCCGATTGGAGAATGGGTTTTGCGGACAGCTTGCAGGCAAAATCGTCTTTGGCAATCACTTGGAGTGCCACCAATCCGGATTGCCGTGAATCTTTCAGGTCGTCAAGTTCAGCAACCCACTTTAGTAAAAGTTGTTGAGCAAATTCTAGCTGAAACTGAGTTGGAACCTCGTTATCTGGAACTCGAAATTACTGAGAGTATTGCAATGCAAGATGTGGAATGGACAATTTCTGTGTTGCAGAAGTTGCAGGAACTGGAAATTCACATTTCAATGGATGATTTTGGGACGGGTTATTCTTCACTGAGCTATCTAAAACACTTTCCGCTCAATACGCTAAAAATTGACCGCTCATTTATTCGCGATCTTATGACGAATACTCATGATGCTGCGATTATTAAGGCAGTCATGGCACTGGGTCACGGACTCAATTTAAAAGTGATTGCTGAGGGTGTTGAAACAGTAGAACAATTGGATTTTTTGTACTCAGTTCAGTGTGATGGTTTGCAGGGTTATCTGTTTAGTCCCCCGGTTCCGGCGGAAGCGGCAACAGAGATCCTTAAATCTAAAAGGTTAAAAAATCAAAGTTAGAGATTCTCAGTTTGTATGATGGGGCGACGCTCTCAATGATTCTGGTGTACTTTAACGCGAAGAGCTGCGTCTAGCAGTATCCCTTGACGCGATCTCGTCCCTCTCTTTTCGCTTGATATAGTGCTTCATCGGCTGCTGCAATCAGCGCTGCCGGTGAAGACGTTAAACTGGGAACTATGCTGGCGACACCCAGACTCAGCGTGACGTAGGGGCTAACTGGAGAGTGGACGTGGACAATCTCTAAGCTTTTGACCATTGAACGGATCGACTCGGCGATGTAATTGGCACCCGCAGAGGGAGTGTTGGGCAAAATTAAGGCAAACTCCTCGCCTCCATAACGGGCAACTAAATCGGTTGAGCGCTTTAGCATCAAACGAATCGCACCAGCAACCTGTCGCAAACAGCTATCTCCAGCTTGATGACCGTAGGTATCGTTGTAAATTTTAAAACAGTCAATATCGCAGAAAATCAGCGATATTGGCGCTTGTTCTCGTCCCAGCCGCCGCCACTCTTGGGCAAGATATTCGTCAAACCTGCGCCGATTTGCCACCTGAGTTAAGCCATCCAGAGAAGCGATACACTGCAACTCCCGGTTGGCTTCCTCCAGCTGTTTAAAGAGGGAAGACTGCTGAATTGCGATCGCTAACCCGACGGACAATTGTTGCAACAACTTAATTTCATAAGGCTCCCAGTGACGAGATCCAGAGCATTGATGGACGCAGAGTATCCCCCACAAATGAATTTTGGCGGCTGGATTGGATAAAGAGGGACGGAGTGGGGCGGGATTGTTGCTATTCGATTCATTATTCGCTTCTCGGTTGCCTCCCTGTTCCCGAATCAAGATTGGCACCATCAAATTTGCCCGAATTCCTGCCCCTGCGAGTAACTTCACGTAACTCGCAGGCAGATCCGCTTGGTAAATATCATCCACCGCTGACACATACCCGGTGGTTTGAAATTTTTGGATATATTCCGCCTCAAAGCAGGGGTCATACAGCGAGACATCCAGAATCGATTCACAACCGGGTGCAACAGATTCGACGACAAAGCAAGCACCGCGAGCATCGAGCCGATAAAGAGCAACTCGTTCGGCTGGCAGAAAGTTTCGCACCTCTGCAACCGCTGTGTTAAGGATTTCGTTTAAATGCAACGATTGGCGGATGCGCCCTTGTATTCTTCCCAGCAAGCGCTCTCGCTCAATAGAAGAGCGTAATGCCTCCTCAGTTCGCGTCCGTTCTGTAATGTCAAGAAAACTCCAAACCCTGCCAATGATTTGTTCGCCGAGTCGGTACGGTGTGGAGTAGCGCTCAAAGATTTTCCCGTTTTTTAATTCCAGAATGTCGTATGCCTTAGTTTCTGGTTGCCTGGAAAGTTCCCAAACCTGCTTTAGAAAGGCTTCTGGCTCTTTTAACTGGTCTTTAAGAAAGACGATTTGTTCGTTAGCGCGAGGCGAGCCGATTAGGTCTTCGGGAACCTCCCACATCTGAAGAAACTTCTGATTGTAGCTGACAATATCTCCTTCTAGGCTGACTGCAACAATGCCGTCAGCAGTTGATTCAAGCGTGGCGCGCAGCAGAGAAAGCGATTTCTCAACTTTTTCCTCTGCGGTTTTACGCTCTGTAATCTCAATGTAAGCGATCGCAACGCCATAATCTTTGAGAGGAATGGGAATCGCAGTGACGTTAAGCCAGGTGATTTCATCCTGGTCATTTACAATCCCGATTTCTCGATTTTCAATCACTTGATTTTCTTTTAACGCCCGAACGCTAGCAAATTCTTCCGGTGGCATCGAGCTACCATCCGGTCGAACGATTCGCCATTCTTTGCTGTCGCACCTTCTATTTTTATGGTTTTCAATAGATAACTTTAGAATTCTTTCTGAAGCTTGGTTGGCTTCAACAATATTGCCGTTATTATCGGTGATAGAAATGCCAATTGGGAAGCATTGAAAAAGAATTTTATATTTTTCTTGACTTTCTCTTAACTCAGCTTCTGCTTGCTGGCGTTGGCTAATATCGCACGAAACAGCGATAATTTCTTGCACTGCTCCCGTATCCGGATGGCGGATAGTTCGGAGCGTAGTTTTAAACCAAATGTAATAACCTTGCCGATGACGAATTCGGTAGCTAACTGTGTTGATGTCTGGAAAATTTAGTTGAGTTGGATGTTCTCTTAAAGCAACCGTGTCATTCTGAGCAAATTCCTCTATCAGGACTAAATCTTGCGGGTGGCAAAATTCAAGCACCGAGCGTCCCAGAAGTTCATCCGGCTTATACCCCAGTAAAATACTGCATACAGGTGAAACGTAGAGGTAAACACCTTCCGGAGTATGAGTGGAAATCATGTCGGTGCAGTCTGATGCCAGCAATCGGTCACGAGTTTCCCGCTTAGACAATTCTAAGTTTGAATCGCCGAAGAAGTTTTCCGGTTTTGGGTTATGGCGATCGCTAACGACTGGCATCAGACTGGTTGGCGTCATGATGCCGACCAGTTGACCGGATTCATCCTCTACAATCAACAGATGGCGAATCTGATGGTGGTAAAATAGTCGGCTGATGGTTTGAATATCTTGTACTTGGGATTCGTTCAGGGTAATCAGCGGCTGGTTCATTAGTGCAGCGATCGCTACACCTTTAATGTCTCTACCTAGAGCCGTGACTCGAACCAAATCCCGTTCTGTAAAAATCCCGATGGGGGTTTGTTTCGCTAGTTGTGTTGGTTTTTCCGCTGTTATCTGCTCATTTACCACGATGACACAGCTAGCCCGCGCCCGACTCATCAATGCGATCGCTTCTGTGGCTAGCGTGTCAGGAGTTACCGTCAGAGGGTTGCGATCAATTGCTTGATGGAGCGGTAAAGCGTAAGGGTGGAGCATAGAGAACACATTATTAGTTTCTTTAATAGAATTAACCATTCTTATTAATTATTTTAAATTTTAATTGAACGAAGCGGAACCGTTTGCTGGGTAATGTGGTAGGGAGTAAGCATAGATGTGGCGATTGAATCGCATCTGAGTAAACGACTATGGCTTTACAGATAGCTTTTTAAGCAATGAAACAATTGTATTTTGTAATAAAAAAACCAGCTAGCTAAAAATTCTCACCAAATAAAGGGCTGAAGGCATTAACATTCTTTATCAACTTTCCTGCCAAACCCGGACAAGACAGCAATTAACTTATAAAAAAAATCTGAAATCTGCTGCCAAGGGTGCCTTAAAACAGAATGGTATTTCCTCAAAGGTTAACCCGATCCGTCGCATTGCCAACGCTAGTTAGTCAAAAATCTTCGCTCTATCACTGAAAAGCTAGCTATGTTCGTACCTACGAACCCCTTTGGCTGATGTCTCTTAGAGAATTAATTCCAGCAGCCAGCACAAAAAATCAACCGATCTAGAACAATCCTATTTGAGTTGTGAGATGCTAGCGGTTCAAATCCCTAGCTTCTCGCTCGAACTCAGGAATCTTGCCTTTCTCGAATCCTTGAGGACTGCTTTAATTAAGTTTAGATATTTCTTTCTTGAAACAGGTCGAAAAGTATTCGCTGGCTTTTATCCTCAACAATCAAAAATTTTATCAAATCTCCCTTTTAACCTTATTTTTTTCGCCTTAGCATAATTTTCAAAAAACTTTGTATTTATTGGAACAAAATACTCGTAAGGCTAAACGCATACAACCTTTCACGAAGTAAACTATAAAAAGTTATAATTAATAAAATTATTTTTTTAGTTTACTAAACTTATTAATATATTGTGGTTGTTGTCTTGTTTGAAAAAACGATCTAGTTTAAACAGAGGTACTCAGCCCTGGGCTTGGTAAATTAAACGAAGGCGCATTGCTGAATGCCAACAGCTAAACACATATCCAAATCTAGAAAATTTAAAAATCCTAAAATGTTTGACTTTCTTAATCCAATCCTAGGGCGTCATCCAGAACGTAACAAAGCCAACGTTGAAATCTATACTTGGCAAACTTGCCCCTTTTGCATCAGAGCCAAGATGTTGCTCTGGTGGAAGGGCGTCAACTTTACTGAGTATAAAATTGATGGTGATGAGGCAGCCAGAGCAAAGATGGCTGAACGTGCCAACGGGCGTCGAAGCGTGCCGCAGATTTTTATCAATGAGCAGCACATTGGTGGGAGCGATGACCTCTATCAACTGAATACAGGCGGACAATTAGACCCCCTACTGGCTCAACCCGCCGTTCAAGGCTAGAATCAGCCAACACAGGTGAATTTCGTTTGTATAGTCGGTACGGGCACAAGCGCATGGCTATTGAAATTCCGCCACCGGAAATTGAGGACTCTGCTTACCTAGTTCACCGACAATGGATGATTCGAGCGCTGGAACTTGCCGAGAAGGCGGGTGATGCTGGGGAAGTGCCAGTGGGAGCAGTAATTGTGAGTGCAGATGGTAACTTGATTGCAGAGGGTGAAAATCGCAAAGAACGTGACAAAGACCCGACTGCCCACGCCGAAATTTTAGCTCTCAGAGCTGCTGGGCAAGCAATGCAGAACTGGCACCTTAACGAATGCACGCTCTACGTCACCCTAGAACCTTGCCCCATGTGCGCTGGTGCGATCGCGCTAGCACGTCTGCGACTTCTCGTTTACGGTGTGGACGATCCAAAAACTGGCGCGATTCGTACCGTTGCCAATATTCCAGATAGCGCTTGCTCTAACCACCGCTTGCCGGTCATAAGTGGTATCTTAGAGTCTGCCTGCCGCCAACATCTGCAATCTTGGTTTGCCCAACGGCGCTTAAAAAGTCAAAAGTAAAAAGGCAAAAGGCAAAACAAAAAAATTGCTCTTATTTATGTTTACTTTTACTCTGCTAATGACAGCATGAGAACTGTCCTTCTACTACAAGACAGATGCCGTAATCATACATAAGCTGGAATTATGGATGCTGTGAGAAGTTTTATTCGTGATGACTCAGCCCGACCCCTCTGAACAAACGATAGAGACACCAAAACCTGTCAAGGTAGTTCCTATTACTTCCCGTGTTTTACCTTGGCTAGCTTCCTTAGGCTATAAGGTGACGAAATATCTTGTCATTCCCTTTTACTTTGGTAAAGCCGAAGTCACCGGACAAGAAAATATCCCCGCTACCGGGCCGGTGATCCTAGCTCCTACTCATCGCTCTCGCTGGGATGCGTTTGTCGTGCCTCATGCGGCTGGACAACCTGTGACGGGTCGTGACCTGCGGTTTATGGTGTCAGCGGATGAAATGAAAGGGTGGCAAGGCTGGTTTATCAGCCGCATGGGAGGGTTCCCAGTAGATACCCGAAATCCGGGAGTTGGCACTTTTCGTCATGGCGTCGAAGTTCTCCGCCAGGGAGAAGTGCTGGTCATCTTCCCGGAAGGCGGCATCTACCAGGATACGCAAGTTCACCCCCTCAAGACGGGTTTGGCGCGCATTGCCTTGCAAGTGGAATCCAGCCAACCAGAATTGGATGTCAAAATTGTGCCGATTAGCGTCCGTTACGGCAGCCCGGTGCCGCATTGGGGATGCGGTATAAAAGTTAACATTGGTGAGCCGATCTCAGTCGCGAATTATTGCAGCAATACGCCAAAACAAAGTGCGAAAAAACTAACCGCCGATTTAGAAGCGGCGCTTAAACAGA
This sequence comes from Coleofasciculus sp. FACHB-542, assembly GCF_014695825.1. Classification (NCBI taxonomy): domain Bacteria; kingdom Bacillati; phylum Cyanobacteriota; class Cyanophyceae; order Coleofasciculales; family Coleofasciculaceae; genus Coleofasciculus; species Coleofasciculus sp. FACHB-542. The sequence continues at coordinate 83,011 of NZ_JACJPB010000019.1, forward strand.
TAGATGGATGCGAAGTAGAAGAGGCGGATACGCTCTCTACTGCTCCCCCTTTAAATGAAGTATCGGGCGCTCAGTCATCGTTTTAACCTTTCTATAGAAATTCTCATTCATTCGCAAACAAGAGCTTTTAGGGAATCAATAATGGGAGACGGCTCATTACTCACGACCATTACCGCTATTTCTATATATCCAGCAACATACTCTGATTGCCGATAAAAGACTGAGTAGGGGCACTGCTGTGCCCCTACTCAGATGCCCAAGGTTAATTCCCAGCTGTTCAAAGTTCCTGTATCCATCTGGGCATAATCCACGACCCACAACTGCCAGATGCCTGCTACGGGTTTGTTGAGAAGTTGCTGGAGTGCGGGTGTATTTTGCAGCGTGTAGGTGGCTTGCAATTGAGTTGTAGAACCCAGAGTGCGACCTTGCAACAGCACCGTAATTCCGTTCGGACTCCTCACGCTAACCTCGATGTCGCCTAAAAACTGGTGTTGAATGTTGACGCTGACTTGGATATCTCGTAAGGGACTGGCGTAAGTTACGTTAATTGGGCTGGTAACGCCTTGGGAGTTGTAGTCGGGAATGGGGACGAGGTTGTCGTTGCGTCCGTGCAAGGCTTGCGAGGCTTGCGAAGGTTGGACGCGCTGCTGTTGAGCAGCTTGAACAGCTTTAAAAGCATTGACTTTGCCATAGCCGAACCACTGAGAGAAACCGTTTGCATCGTAACTGCCCAATCGAAAAGTCAATTGGGGGTCGGGGTCGGGGTCAACGACTTTGTCAGCGGTTTGTTGCAGAATTTGCCTAACTTCTGTTGCAGTTAAATCGGGATTAGCTGACAGAATGAGGGCAGCAACGCCTGCGACCACGGGACAAGCACTAGAGGTGCCGCCAAAGTCACTGGTGAAGTTGCTGCTGTCGTAGCCAGCGGCTCCGAGTCGGTCAGTGGTAAAGATGCCCAATCCAGGCAGCAATGCTCTGACTTCGGGGGCGGTACTGACATAGCCGGTTTGTTCAAACCACATTCCCGGCGGGGCATTGTTGCTGGGGGCACAGACAGAGACGTTGGTTCCCCAGTTACTGTAGGCAGATTTTTTGTTGAGGCTGGTACAAGCAGAAACTGCGATCGCATCTGGATGAACGGTGAAACCGCCTAGCCACTGGGTAGGGCCTTTTAACAGGTTATTAGGCCATCCCTGCTCGTTAATCGTGCCACTGATGGGACGATTTGCATTCCCGGCAGCAAAGACGATGACACATCCTTTACCGTCTCGTCCTTGGGTCGCGGCACGAGTTAGGGCGGCGCGTTGCCGCAGAGACAGGGGAAAGTAGACGGCTGCTGGCCCCCAGCTACAGGAAATAACCGCAGCACCGTTGTTGGTAGCCCAGTCAAAGAGTTGTTCGATGGTTTCGTCATCTAGATAGCCGGTGGTGCGGAGGGGCATCAGGGCACAGCCTGGGGCGACTCCTACAATGCCGGTGCCGGTTTCTTCTGCGACTGCAACCCCAGCACAGGCGGTTCCGTGGTTTTCATTGTCATCTCCAGGTAGCGGCAAGAAGTCTTGTTCTTTGAAGTCTTTAGGAGCAACAATTTTGCCGGTTCCCTGAAAATCTGGGTGGTTGAGGTCAAAGCCATCATCTGCCACTGCGACAACGATGGAACGGATGCCTTTGGTTATATCCCAGGCTTTCTCAACCGAAATATGAGAACCGACTGCTATCTGAGATCCGCCAAGGTTGTTGAGATACCATTGCTTGGGATAGAGGGAATCTTTGGGTCGGTAGTGCTTTTCTTGTCGAACAACGATATTGGGTTCGGCGGTAAGTACCTCTTGTCGCCCCATTAAGCGGTTGGCAATTTTAATGGGATTTTCCCGTGCTTGCGGACTGACCTCGAAGACGAAGGTGTTGGGAATACCGCTAACGGGTCGCAGCAATTGTAAGCCAAATAAGGATGCGATCGCTCTTTGGGTTTCTTCATCCACCGATGGGGCAAACTGAATAGTCACCTGATCCGTTAGGTAAACTAACGTTTGCGGATTCTCTTTAAGTTTATAGACATGACTGGCAAAGGCGACATCCTCAGATTCTCTTGCCGCCTGCATGGCTTCGTCTCGCTGGGATGGGTCAACAATGAATTCTTGTAGGGGAGGAGTCATCCCGCTTCTACCGGGGATTTCCTGGTGTGCTTGGGCGGGAATCGTTTGCGCCAACTCCTCAGATGCAGCGTCGGGGGTAGTGGGGCGAACCGTGAAGCGATCGCTCACTTTCTCCAACGCCAGTTCTTCACCCCCCCGCTGTAAAATACGACCGACGCTTTCTTCTGGCACACTACCCGCAGATTGGTCATTGCTCATTGGTAAACAGCTAAGTTTTAAGTTTTTATTTTTATTCTCTATAGCAATTCTATTCTTTTTGTAACATCATAGTTTCTCTTGATTCTTCTTTTCTGTTTTATCAATATTGTATTTTTAATCCTAATGGAATTTTTAGATTTCTTGACAATTATTGCAAATTACTTTAGTACCTGCTAACAAGTTTTACTAAAATCAAAGAATCGGTAGTTCAACTAAAAAACAGGTGATTTTGGATTCGCTTTCCACTTTAATTGTTCCTCCTAAATAAGCTACCATTTTTTGAACCAATGCCAGTCCTAGACCAGTTCCGCCATGCTTCCACGGGTCATTACTTGGAATGCGGTAGAACTTATCAAAGATTCGGGGAATTTCATCTGTAGGAATTTCGATTCCAGAATTAGTCACTTCGAGCTGAAGCTTTTCTGATTTAGCATGGACAGCTACCTTAATTTTTTCTCCTTGCGGAGTATATTTACAAGCATTATTCAGCAGCTCGGTGAGGATGCGTGCTAAACAGAATGGATCGGAGATTAGAATCGGCAGTTCTTCGGGAATCTCTACTTGTAAGATTTGCTTGTGTTTGTGGGTTCGCTGTTCAAAAGGTTCTACGATATGGGGAATCCAGTCTTGTAGATGAATCGCTGTTTTTTCTAAAGGATGCGCCTCTGCATTGAGTTGCTGTAAGTGGAGTAGATCGTTAATCAGATTAATCTCTCGGTCACACTCATTATTTAACAGCTCAAAATAGCAATAACCTGGGTGTCTCTCCGCACTTTTATTAGCGATTTCATCCCGCCAATTGCAGGTTTCTTCCATAATCACTTCCAACATCTGAATTGCCATTTTCATGTTGGATACGGGGGTGCGTAACTCATGAGAAACCGTACTCAAAAAATCATCTTTGAGAAAATTGAGTTTTTCTAATTCCTCAACTTGAGCCAGCGAAGCTTGGTAAAGTCGGGCTTGGCGAATTGCGATCGCGCATTGATTAGCAACCTGCTGTAATAAGCGAATCTCTAGTTCGTTAAAAATATATTCCCGATCGTTTAATAACCACAGATCGCCCAAAACCCCTTGGTCATCAAAAATCGGACAAGCTAAAACTGAAAATTCACCGGAAACCGGCTGAATTGGGTTAGGGCCTATTTTGCAAAATTGTAAATGCTTTCCTTGCAATAGTTGGGAGTAAATCGCCGGATTACTTGCCATTTGGATTTCGCTTCCCTCAGATGAAGGCATGGAAAGCGTGTACTCATAGCAAACCGTGGAAGTAGCCCCATTAATGTCATACAACGCCGTATCGCAGTATGTAACTCCCAGCACTTGTGCTAATTCTTGCACGGCTGTTTGCAAAATTTGGCTCTCATCAAGGCTGTCACGCACTTTATCAGTAATTCGTTTGAGCATCGCTTCAAATTTGAGAGCTTGCTGCAACTGGCTGGTGCGTTCCTGTACCTGGTGTTCGAGGTTTGTGTTGAGCCGCTGCACCTGTTGGTAAAGTTCAGATTGTTGAATCGCGATCGCTACCTGAATTGCCAACGAACTGAGGAAATCAATCTCCCACGGTTGCCAGTGCCGAGGTTGCGAACAGTGATGAGCAATCAACAGCCCCCATAACTGAGTGCTATCCGTGCTAAGGGCTATTTGGGAACTGAGCGAAGATTCCTCCCGGCTCTCCGGGTCCCTTTCCTCAGCCCTGTTTTGCAGGATGGGCACCACCAAATTAGCTTTGACTTGAAACTGAGACATTAAATCGATGTAACACTGTTTCAAGCCAGCGTTGTAAATATCCTCCGTAGCTCGGATACGACCCTGTTTGTAGGGCTTGACATAGTTTTCAGCAAAGCACGGATCTACAATGGTTTTTCCTAAGATAGGAGTCCAGCGCTCATCTACAGATTCCACCTCCACCATGCCACTCCAATCTGGATTGAAGCGATAAATTACCACTCGATCGGTCTGAAGAAATTGCCGCACCTCGCTGGCTGTAGTATTAAGAATTTCCTCTAGATTCAGAGATTGGCGGATGCGCTCCAGCATCGCTCCCATTAGCCGTTGTCGCTGATTTTGCTGCCGTAATTCTTCCGCTGCTCGACTCGCTTGCAGGAGACGACGCATCCGTTGGCGCAGCACTGCCCAGTGAACCGGCTTAGTCACGTAATCGGTAGCACCTGCCTCAAACGCCTGATTGACAGATTCTCGGTCATCAAGACTGGTAATGATTAAAACAGGTGTGCGATCGCCTTGAGGAAGTGATTTTAACTGGCGACAACAACTAAAGCCATCCAGAATCGGCATCAACGCATCTAGCAACACAATATCTGGATGTAGGCTGATGTAAGCAGCTAATCCTTCCTCTCCATCACTTGCCTCTGCCACTGTGTAGCCTTCGTGTTCAATCATGGCGCGCAGCTGCATCCGCGTGAATTTGTCATCGTCAACAATCAGGACGAGGTAGGAATCTGGTTCGGTGCAAGTAATATTCATTGCTGACTTGATTGTGCTTCCATCTGCAAAGCCGTTTTCACTTTTTCATACTCTGTTTCAATCTGTACAACAATTTTGGATGCACCCGCAATTTCTCCAGTCCGGCTCATCGCTTCTAGCTGTTTACACAAAGTAGCCAGTTGTACTGCCCCAAGAGCGGCACTGCTGGCTTTCAAAGTATGAGATGCTTGCCTGAGCGCGATCACATCTTGGTTACTCACTGCTGTCTCCATTGCTTGCAGCAGTTTGGGAGCATCTTCTAAATAGCAATGAATCAATTGAGTCAATAAATTTGAGGCTTTCCCTCCCACTGTTTTAGCAAATGCTTCCAGGATCTTCGCATCAATAGGAGTACTGAATGATAATGTTACATCGCTACCCTGTCCGCACTCAGTATTCAGTGAAGTAGTGGCTTCGCCCTCTCTTTTTTTGACTTCCCCAATCCCCGACTTCCCTGCACCTTTGTACCCCTGCACCTCAGTGCCCCTGTACCTCAGCAAAGCCTGAACTAACTCTTCCTTCCGGAGCGGCTTGCTGATATAGTCGTCCATGCCAGCTTCCAGACACGTTTCGCGATCGCCTTGCATGACATTCGCCGTCATGGCAATAATCCAAGGTTTTGCGCTCCCATCGGTTGCCAATTCTTTTTGGCAGATGTTACGACTCGTCTCTAAACCGTCCATTTCTGGCATCTGCACATCCAGCAGCAGCAGATCGTAGGGTTGACCCCGCAAAGATTCCAGCACTTCTAACCCATTGTTAACAACATCGGCTCGATACCCCAACTGTTGAAGTATGTGCAAAGCAACCTTCTGGTTCACCCGATTGTCTTCGGCGACAAGAATTCGGAGGGGAAGACTTTCGGCAAAGGGGAGCTGAAACTCAGGGAAAGTAAAGGGTGCGCGATGCACCTTGATCGGCTCTCGTACCAACAGATCGCTCAAGGTATTGTAAAGCTGAGATTGTTTAATCGGCTTATTCAGGAAGGTTGCAAATTTTACTCGATCTAACTGTTTCCCCCCCGGTTCCTTGCCAAACGTTGTCAACATCACCACGGGTAATGCTTGAGCGTTCGGTAAGGAGCGAATTTCTGTCGCTAGGCTCAAGGCGTCCATCCCTAAAATTTGCCTATCGAGAATCACCATATCAAAACGCTCTCCTTGCCGAAGCCAGTTTAAAGCCTGGGCACCCGATTCAGTTGCCTTCGTCATCATTCCCCATGATTGGGTTTGCAAAATCAAAATCTGGCGGCTAGTAACGTTGGCATCCACAATTAATAGCCGTTTTCCAGCTAACTGCGGCTGAACAGCATCGAGTTCAACAAGTGGACAGCCAGGAAAATCTTGGACGACGATCGTGAAATAAAAGGTGGAGCCGCGTCCCACTTCGCTTTCAACCCACATCTGACCCGCCATCATTTCACTCAAGCGTTTGCTAATTACCAGTCCCAAGCCGGTTCCCCCATATTGACGGGCGGTAGAGACATCAACCTGGCTAAACGACTTAAATAAACGATTGATTCGGTCTGAAGGAATCCCAATTCCGGTATCTTTGACGGAAAATTGGATTTCGTAATAGGTTTTAGGGAATGAATCAGGGGCAATGGATGATTGGTTTTCTTGCCGGTGACTAATTGCTGATTCCTGATTAACCATTACTTCTGTTGCTGTCACCGAAACCACGACTTCCCCAGCAGAAGTAAATTTAATTGCATTACTTAGCAAGTTCACCAGAATTTGGCGCAGTCTAATTTCATCTCCTAGCACGATGCTAGGTGTTCCTGTCTCGATTCGGTAAGCAAGTTCTAAGCCTTTTTCACAAGCATGGGGAGTGAGTAAATCTAAGGCAGCTTCAATGCAATCTAACAAGTTTAAAGGGTGTTCTTCTAATTCCAGCTTGCCGGACTCGATTTTTGAAAAGTCGAGAATGTCGTTAATAATTTTTAGTAAGGACTCGCCACTGCTACTGATGATCTCGACAAACTTTCGTTGCTGGAACGTTAGTTCTGTATCCAATAGCAAGCTTGCCATTCCAATGACGCCGTTCATTGGAGTACGGATTTCATGGCTCATCATTGCCAGAAATTCGCTTTTAGATCGCGTTGCTTCCAGTGCTGCCATCCGGAGGGCGACTTCAGCTTGTACGGCTTTTTGAGCGGCGAGTCGCAGTTCCAATTCATCAACAATGATGGCAGCTAAGTCTTTGAGAGTTGCCTTTTCTGCCTCGGTGACTTGGCGGGGTTGATAGTCGATTACACAAATAGTGCCTAAGTTGAAACCATCGCGTGTCTGCAAGGGAGCCGCCGCGTAAAAGCGAAGTCCAAATTCCCCAGCTACTAAGGAATTTACAAACGTGCGGGGGTCTACTTTGGCATCCAGAACGGTGTAAACGTCTTCTTGCAAAATCGCACTGGCACACAGTCCGGGTTCGCGTCCAATTTGCTGAACTTCTAGCCCATGATGGGATTTAAACCAGATCCGGTCGTGGTCAACGATGCTAATAATGGAAATCGGGACATTAAAAAACCGGGCAGCTAGAGCTGTAATTCGGTCGAAGGCTCCATCTGGAGGTGTGTCAAGAATGTCGTAGCGACGCACTGCGGCGAGTCGGTCAGCTTCGTTATCGGGAATCATTGTTATATCAACTATCAATGGATTGTCTGGCTGACATACCTGGAGGTAGACACCACTTTCATCCTTCTCTACATTCTTGCGGTTATGTCAATTTATAATTTTTGTTTTTAGAATTGCTCGGAAACTAGCAACCCAGCCCATGCTAATTCCTGTTTGAGGGCTTTGAGTTGCTGTTGATCCACAAGTAGCGCGTCTGAGCCTAGCGTTAAATTGCAGGGGGGTTGGAATGTTGCGCGAGTAGAGATCGCTTTAAAAACGACTACATTGGGACACCACAGTACAACTACTTTAGCAAGTTCCACGATCGCTATTTTCCCCTTCTCTGCCCAGGGGAGTAAAGGATAAATAAAGTGTGTTTCCGGGTATACAACCGTCAGTAACAAAAGAGCGATCGCTCTTTTGTTGTGTCAACTGAATCTGAAGCCAAGTTCGGCAATGCTTTGTTAAAGTTGGTTACAGATTGCTGAAATAGCCACTCGTCCTGAAAAACTATCCAATGACTATTAGCAAAAACTTCTACATCTCAAAAGAAGATTACCTAGAGGGAGAGCGAGTCAGTCCTATCAAACATGAGTATAGGCGAGGGCAAGTTTATGCAATGGTATGGGCAAAGAAGCCTCATATTATTATTGCTGGCAACTTAGTTACTTTGTTCAATAATCACCTTGAACACGCCCCCTGCATTGTTCTTTCTTCAGATATTAAAGTCAGGCTTGAGTCAGCAGACTGCTATTACTATCCCGATGTTGCAGTAACTTGCGATGAGCGGGATACAAACTCTACAGATGACTTCATCCTCTATCCCATTTTGGTCATTGAAGTGCTATCTCCCTCAACAGCAGCTTTTGACAGAGGAGAGAAATTTGCTGACTATCAAACGTCGCCATCTTTACAAGAATATGTGTTAATTGATCAATCTCAGATGAGTGTCGAGTGTTTTCGCCTTTCCGACTCAGGCGATTGGGTTTCTCAAATCTACCACCAAGGAGATGAAGTTTACTTTGCAAGTATCGATCTTCGCTGCGATATTGCCTCCATCTATCGAAAAGTCCCTGGACTTCAGAGTGCTGATTCGTGAACATGAGAGCGATCGCTATCTTGTCCCAACCGATTTTAGGCGTTGCTGAACAGGAGTATGAATTAAGTTGTCTGACCAAGGCGGAATGTATAATCTTTGCACCTTTGCGCCTTGGCGCGAAACAAATTCATTCCATCAATCAGCAACGCCCGATGTTGAAACCAAGTCGGTGGCAACAATTAAACTAAAGACCACGTATGTTAGGTTGTTGCACAACCCAGAATTTGCAAAGGCTTTGATTGGACTTTCGCCCGTCCGCTCAAATGCAGCGTTAGTTTGCAAGTACCACAATTCGCATGAAGTTGATTTCACGCTTTTAAGTCTGATTCCCATTGCTTTAAAATCTCTTTGTCGAAAAGACCCTTTGAGCCAACTGCACCACCATAGTGACTAGGTGCTTCGCCTACAGTCCATTCATTTGACAAAGCTTGTTCCTCAACTAATAGATCGCCTAGCTTTATTTTTCTTGGTTCAATACCGTCTGAGTTTCCCCATAGATGTATTCTTCCATTTAATGCAAGATGCAAACCAATACTTTGACCTCTAGCCATATTCTTTAAATCAGCTATGATGTTAAGTAAATTAGATATGTTAGATACATTTGTAAACACACCCAAAATAATTGCACTTGCGCCTATACGCTTTGCTACATCTAAGTTCTTCTTTAAAGATTCTCGAGTACGCTCAATTTGTTCTTTTATGCTATTTTCTATTTCCTTCTCGTCAGCTTCTTTTTTAGTGAAAAGGGACTTGCACTCTGAAATTATTAACGCCTCTTCTGTTAAGCAGAATAAATCGACTTCAGCAAATTTAGTTTTATTTTCAACATTAAAGAAATCCCCACCAAACTGAATAAGGCTAGAACTTGAAGATGGAATCCTTCTAAGTGTAGCTGCTGTCATTAAAACTGCTAAGCCTCCCTCTCGTATTAGCTGAGCTGCAAGCTCGTTAGGCTTATACGTAAATTCTAAATCATCTAAGGGTAGCTGTTCTCTTTCATAGCAGCCTTTGCACTCAATGAATTCTCTAATTTCTTCTATAGAAAACCAAGTTTTTAGATTGCAATTCTGACATCTATGAGAATAACCACGACGCAATAAGTCACTTGCCAATAGTGGCTTAAGTTTTTGATTAATTATTTTGTTGGCCTCTTCTTGATTAAAGCTACGTTTTTTGATGAGAGCAGAGAGAATCTTGCTCCTATTCAGACCTTCTCGATCTCCTCTATCCGCGCTAAGGACGGATATAATATCTACCCCTCCATCATTAATAAGGCTTGTTACTTCTCCAATTCCACCTAATCGCTTAACTAAACCTTGAGCATAGCGAGTGTGTTCATTAGCTTTAACTTCAAATCCAAGTTCTTTAAGCAGTCGAGTAATAATGACATTATCTGGATGTATAAAGAAAAAACATTCTTTACCAGGTAATGCTAATCCTGCAATTCCTTTAACTGCTGCCCGAATAGGTAAATCTTGCCGTAACCAATGTTTCCCAAGATTCTCTCTATTAGTTTCTGAATAGTCAAGTCTCCACAGCTCATTAGTAAGTAAATGTGAATTTACTAAAGTATGAGGGCAGAAGAATTTCCTACCAGATCTAAATTTTACCTCTGCATCATAACCAAAAGTAAAGTTTATATTTTCATGCCCAACTGGAGTACTTAAGTCAAAGCGAACACAACCTTCTGATGTAACTGTTCTTGTGATTTCGATAGCCTTACCTGAGGATAAGGTACCAGGGATCCAATTGAAACGAAAATCTTGGTAGTTTATTTTTACTAAAACTTCTTTGCCACCCTCCATAAAAATATTCTTTAAAAAACTGCACAATTCTAATGCTTTTTCACGACTAAAAGGTGTTGTAATATGGATTGCTCGAATATAAGGCATAAACTTAATAATCTGCAAGGCATAAGTTTTAATATTTTCCAAGAAATCTTTTCTAGAGAAGAAAATTTTATTGTATGGAAACATCCACCGACAATTCCAAAATGCAGTCGCAATACCGACATCGTTGCCATCATCTAGAAATATGCAAAGAGTTTCTTCGTCATTTGTTTCTATGATATAACTATTAAAGTTATAACTTTTTCCAGTTCTAACCAAAGTTAAATCATAAGGACTTTTAAACTTTGTTATTGTTAGCAATGCTCTAAATAAAAAGTTTCTATTTTCTAAATTATAAAACGTACTAGCTCCTAGATATTGAACTAAGTAATCACAATATGATTTTGTTGGCAGTCCTGCGTGTAAAGCACTTTCTAAATTAAAGGGATTGTTTGTAGCGAGCAGACGAATACCAATATCTTCTGTTCCGTTTTGATATATTGCTGAGAGAACTTTACTAATATGAGATAGCGAACCAGGCGCTAAGTGAAGTAAATCCCCGCTAGCAATATCAATGTGGCGTTGAATCTCAACTTTTGAGATAGGTCTAACTAGAATTGGTAGCTTTTCCAACACCTGAGATACTGGTAAAGACCGTTCTTCTCTAGGAATAAAAATGTAATCCGGATTCATCCACTCAAGAGTATATGTAAAGCTATTTAGTTCTTCATCATTCTCAGGTAGGGGTAGGATTGCATTTGCCGCACCTCCCCACATATGTGTATATAAAGCTATTGCGTCGAGTAACTCATCTCTGTTACGGACTAGATATGCACAACGTAAGGGGCGTGATTTTATTTTAAGCGTTACTTCGCGATCCTGAAGTTCCATATTTATGTTAAGTGTTTATCTGTAACACAATTTATAGCAAATGAAGGCAACGGAGATTCATCCTAACCCTTAACAGTAGCTATCGCGCTTCGCGATCGCATCCTTTCTCTCTAACTCCATTTTTCCAAAACCGAAACAGCACGGGAAGCGATCGCTCCTGTCTTAGTCAGGGTAGTTAGTCCTACAGCAATACTTAATCAGTTATACATATTTCTGCCCGTCTTATTGAGCAGTTGTTTTGATTAAGTTAAGGCTATAGTCATACAAGTGTAAAAATACTTTTGAGCATGACCACGCAAACCTGTCCCATTTGTCATACTGGGGTAACTCCTTCTCTTAGATACCCGGAATACATTTGTAGTGACTGTCGCAGCAAAGCGACAGATATTAATGGCAGAAAACTGCATTTTTACAATAGTTCCATGTCAGGTGGATACATCGCATATTATGCAGACAGCAACGACGAAGAAGAATACAAAAGCCACTTCTGCTATATAGATGGAATCAAATGCAGAGCTGACGAAGGAAGGGTTGGGGGTATAGTGATTGAAGTATATTTGGGCTAAGAACCTAGTTGCAAAAATCACCGCCTCACACCTTTTCCTTTTGTGGCGATGTGATGCCGCGCTTAGTCAAATTTTCTTCGAGTTCTCTAATGAATTCAAAGTCTTCCTCCGGCAAAGGCTGACTTCCACCCCCTAAGAAACCCTCACCGATAGAAGACTTCTTCTTCAGGAAGGTGAACGCCCGCCGGAACTGATCGGGAGTTGCCTCAATCGGCGCATCAAAGTGGCAGGGAATAATTCGCTGGAAATTCCAGCTTGCCACCTCGTCCGCCCAATCAAGGACTGCCTGAGGCGCTTGGGTGAAAATGAACGATTGCAGAATCGGTGCCACGAACGGGCGACCGCCCCCTCGCAGCGCCTCAAAGGACTGCTGCCACTGAGCCTTCCATTTAAAGGGAAACCAACCGAAATACGCCTTCTTTGACCGATCCGGTGCTTTCAAGGCATCGCGCAAAGCCTGCCCCTGTCCGCTCATTTCCAAGGCGCTAGGACGTAGGTACAAAGCAAACAGCGTAATGCGCTGCCATCCCTTGCGACGATTCGCCTCTGTATCTTCAACCCTCTCCAAGGCGCTATCTCTGGCGTGGAACAGCAAGGGATATGGGTCAACTTGGACAATCTCTGGCGGAGACTCTGGCACCGAAAGTACCGAATCTGTCAGCAGCAGCGTGCGCGATCGCTTGTGCAATAAAGCAACTTCTTCAAACGACCCTCGCCCCAAGTCGATGCTCAGCACTGCATAATTAAAATCCTCAGCAAAGGGCGCATCCTTGCTATTCTCCGGAAGTACGTGAGTCCGTTTGCTAGGGAAACCAAGCCAACTCAACGGCAGATTCACCGGAAAGCTCCATTGGTTCTCAGTCACGAAGACCTGTGCTACAGGAAAGCGTCTGGCGAACGGACCCACGAAGACCTTGTGTTCTAAGCCAGAAGCAGTTGGCAGGATGATGTACTTAACATCGCCGTATTTCGCCTCTAACTCCTGAACCAGCCGGATACACTCTTTGGTCGCTGCAACTGGGGCATAGACGAGAAGACCTCCTTCTGAGAGCTTAACGACGGTCATGCGAATCGGTACGACAGTGTAGAGGATGCCCTGCATCTGGTCAAAAGTCCAGATCGTGTCCTTCACGACTTCTTTGCGGAGTGTCCGCCGCCGACTGTATGGGTAGAGTGGCACAGCCAGCCAAAAAGGCCATGACGAGTCTCCAGGTTTGATACTCAAACTATCTTGCCCCTGCCCAAACAATGCCTTCAATAGGTGTGTCTGGTGCGCTTTTTTTAGCGGTTCTATCCACTCCACGACCCCTTCCCCTTCTTCATGAATGCTGACGCCCGTGTTTGTCGAATTTCTAGCTGCTGGAGGAAAGCAAACTTTTGACTCAATAACTTATTTTTATCTAAAATCTAGACCCGCATGACAATTAGACTTTAAACAAACGCTCGTTTTCTACCCTATTAGGATCAATCCTTCCCAGATAAAGCAGACCTAACCCCCTCACAAGGGTAGGTTTTTTAGAGGATCAAGGAGTGGGAAAGTGGAGGAGTGGGAGAAAGCCGATTTTTCCGTTGATGATTCATCCCCTTGCCCCCTTGTCCATAAAAAAGGTTCGCAGCAAATTACCCTGACGTTGCCACCGTGAGGACAACAACGCGGCTGTCTACATTGAGAACTTGGACTCCTGGGAATAACGTAGTCATCGGCACCTTCCAATGGGAGTGACCGCAAATGACTAACAACTCGTTCGCTGTGGCAAGTTCAGCGCGAATTGACTGATTTCCGATGAGTTTCGCGTCTGGATCGTTGGGACCTTCGTGCAAAATTAGGATATCTGGTAACTCCTTGAGCAGTTGGCGAATAGCTTGATGAAAATCCTTTTCTGAACGACGCCAAAGTTTAGTCGGTTTGCCGATAATCCCTGAGATACCAGCAATGCGGAATCCATCAACCACAGCGATTTCACCATCTAAGTAGCGGATACCTCGCCCTTTTTTAAAGGTTTGAATTTCCTCTGGCGTGTTTCCCAAAATGTCATGGTTTCCTGCAACTCCAGCAACCCAACGAAAACGACGGCTGAAAGATTGCCAGACTTCGCGGACATCTCCCTCACCCCCACGCTTATCGCTTCGTGCGTAAAGATCGCCTGCCAAGATAATGCCTGTTTTCTGTGGGGATGGAATTCGTCCCAGGTTCGCTAAAGTTTCTAATTCTTCCGCGACACGATGACCGAGAAGGCGTCCATCTGTGGGATTGATACCCTGTAAATCGCTAGCGATGATGATGGCGTCTAAGCCAGGTGGAAGTGAGTCAGCTTCTGCCGATAAAATCGGTAAAACTTGCTCAACCACATGGAGATGACCTGCCGCAGCAGCGGTAATAAAGGGGATTTCATGAATGGGTTGGTCGGAAATAGAAGCAATCCGCATAGGGCTTAAGGATAGCGTTTGCCTTGAAAAGACGTTGTCATCTTGACGCCAGTTCAACTGCGAAATTGCTGCTATTCCTGGCATTGACCGATTGGAAGCAAGATGTAGGTTTATATCAAACCTACATTATTTAAACGTTTTATAAAAGCAGGGCGTCTACTGTAATTGCTCGTGAATTTGGTTTAGGCGCGTCCGAAAAGCTAGCTTTTTGTTTTTATTGAGTGCTAAATCTTGGCAGCTTCAAAAGTAACTTCATCGCCTCATCATAAGCTTGCGCCTGAGAACTTTCTAGCAGCCGTTTGACATCTTTCCAAGCATCGGCGTCCCGTTTAGCTAACGTCTCTAACGCTTTGATATGTCTCACCCCGGCTTCTTGCCTTTGCCTAATCGTTTCCTATTTCTCTTGTTCTTCTGCCGCTTCAAATAACTGCTTGATAGTCTTTTGTGGCTGGCTTCCGAGTTGAGCCACAAGAATTAGTTCAGATAATTTATTTTTAATTTTAAGGGAAAGATTCGCTTCTTCTTGAGCAAGCCGCAGCAAAAAGATAATAGATGATGCGATCGCTATCGCTGCATCAACACGTTCAATATCCTGTTCGTGTACAAGATATTGAGTGAGGTGCTGGGAAATCGCTACAGATTGACGCCGATCGCGCGATCGCCCGCTCATCTCCATTTAAGCTAAAAATAGCGGATCGACCCTTAGCGGAACTCCTAGCGCCAGATGAACGGGGACGGTGGTTTCAACCAGCAGGGACAAGATGCAAGTTGACGGGACAAGGCTACAAATCCAATTGAAATCCTTGACTCCGCCCAAATTCGCAGTCCTTTATCAGATTAGATGGAATTGCTCTAGGGATATTTGAGCTTTTGCGCGTAAAATTTCCACCCTTATTTTTTCTATTATTAAAGAATATTCGGAAACTTTTTTATAGTTTTGTCAATCTAAACAGGGCATGACTTTGGGAATTTATCAACGGCTGGTCTTAAACTTGGTGAGTCCGACAATGTTAAGATACCCAAAGTTTGTCATCGTTCTGTTTTCAGCCCCCCAATAGGGTTATTTTATGGTATCTTCTGGAACTGCTCGACGCCTCGGTTTTACCTGCCTTGCTGGCCTACCTTTGACAGTGTCTTTGGCTCTGCTACAACCCGTGCAGGCTCAGAACCAAATGCCTGCTTTACCAGAAGACACCAGTCAAACACAACCAGACTTAACCGATCCCAACAATCTGCGCCCGATCGATCCGGACAGTGGCTTAT
The DNA here is from genome assembly GCF_014695825.1 of Coleofasciculus sp. FACHB-542. Taxonomy (NCBI): domain Bacteria; kingdom Bacillati; phylum Cyanobacteriota; class Cyanophyceae; order Coleofasciculales; family Coleofasciculaceae; genus Coleofasciculus; species Coleofasciculus sp. FACHB-542. The sequence goes on from NZ_JACJPB010000019.1 coordinate 98,539, forward strand.
TGAGTATGGCAGGAGGGAACCGTTTGCTGAGTGAGGCAGATAGTGCCGTATCTTCGCAGAACTATACTCTAGCCGCCAAGAAGCTCCAAGAGGCTCGTCAGGTTTTCAACCAGTTGTCCAATTTCTACCAACAACTGGGTTCTAGTTTTTCGGGAATTGATAATCGAGTTTACGAGAGCCAGCGCCGCAAGGCTGTAGAAGCTGCTCAACTTCGAGATCGGGCAACTTATCAGCTAGCGCTGGTACATCGCGCGCAAAATCAGCCAGATTTGGCAGTACCTTTGTTAATACAGATTGTTCGCAGCCAGCAGCCGACACGCGATCTCGGCAAGAAAGCTTATCAGCAGCTGCTGGAAATCGGGTTTATCGATGCTCCTGATTCTGCGCCTGCTAGTTCTTCGAGCGATCGCTCCAATTCATCTTCCTCTGCACCTAAACGGTAGATTAGAATTAGCAACTTGAAGTGATACGGGAGTTTAAATGGTTAGCCCAGATCAGGTAGAGGCGATGATCAAAGCCAAAATGCCAGATGCCCAGATTCAAGTTCAGGATCTGACTGGCGGTGGCGACCATTACCAAGTGACAGTGGTTTCGTCGCAGTTTGAAGGCAAAAGGCTTGTACAACAGCACCAACTGGTTTACGGTGCTGTGCAGCAAGCGATGGCTACAGAAGCGATTCATGCTCTAGCACTGAAAACCTATACTCCCCAAGATTGGGAGGCTGCTACCAAGCGAGGTTGAACCTGAATAAAAATTGCGTTCTCGCGCACTGGCATTACACTAGAAAATAGAGGCATTCCAAGCAGAACTATGACGCCAGAACTAAAAGAGCGGATTGACAGCTTGCTCAAAGAGCATAAGATTGTGGTCTTTATGAAGGGCAATAAGCTGATGCCCCAGTGTGGTTTTTCTAACAATGTGGTACAAATTCTGAATACTTTGGGCGTACCCTACCACACGATTGATATTTTGGACGACTGGGAAATCCGGCAGGGAATTAAGGAATATTCTAATTGGCCTACCATTCCCCAAGTTTACGTTGATGGTCAGTTTGTTGGCGGCTCAGACATTCTGATTGAACTGTATCAAAAGGGCGAATTGCAGGAAATGGTTGAAGTTGCCTTAGCTTCCTAAAGCTTTGGGATACGAACTGAAAATTCCCTCCTGGTTCTTCAAATTAAGAATCTAGGAGGGAATTTTTACTGGGTTTAGGATAACTTGCGACTAAATTTAAAAGCTCATTCAAAAGCTGTGCAGCCTAAATCATCCTAAATAAAATTATTGACTGGACTAGGACGTAAACGATACTAAGGGGGAACGCTCTTTTTTCAAATTTTTCCTTATCGGCTGTATAAAAATTCCGAAGCTGCTGAACTTCAAAGATAAACAGCACCCGGAAGATCGCTGTTGTCTACCCAAACCCGATCCCTGTGGGCAATTTAACCACATTATCCACAGGCAACGATGACAAGGCTGATGCTGATAGCCTCAGCTTGACCAAAGCAGCTAACCCGAACTAATAATAGTCCGATTTAGGTTGAGTCTGGGTCATGTCAAAGTTGGATGGATCGTAAATGTAACGGGTAACTTCTTCTTCTAAGCGGTGGATGAGAAAGGGTTCCAGAACGTTAGAATGACGCATAGCTGCGAGATAGCCATCTAAAAACAGCCGCAAATCATCGAAACGATAACCCCGATTCCACATTTCGACGAGGGCGTCGGTGAGTCTTTGGTAGTAGCGGATGGTTTGAGAGTCCTGTAGCATGGTCGGAAGTATCAGGTTTGAATTAGAAGTATAAGGGGTGAAGTCGCAAGAAGGAAACTTTCGCTCTAAGCGGTTAGCTTTGATTCTGGCAACTCATTAAGGGCGCTAGGCGCTAGGCGCTAGAAAACGCAAGCGTACTTCGGGTTTGCTTCAGTTAAGGCTAGTGTCTTAACCAGAACTACAGCGGTTTGGAGTTGCGGTGCGGAAACCGAAAACGAATGCACCCCAGTTTGGTGATGAAAGAACGCTTGGTTGTGTTCCTTGAAAATTAAGGGAATAACACCAAAACTCATCCCGCCGAGAGCAGCGAGTTGCGCGATCGCTCTCACTTTAGTTTCATCGTAGAAAACTTGATCCCCAACGTCATGCCCCTGTCGAGCGATTTGTGCCATCTTTTCTAGCAAGCACTTGAATTTAGTCGTTAGCTGGTTTAAACCGCCGGTTGACAAAGACTGTCTCTGTAATAAGCAGAATTTTAAGCTTTTGTCAATAAAATTCCGTTTTTTTAACCACATTTCCGATTACCAGGATAGATTTGCCTGTTGTCCCATGCCTGGTATATCCAAAACGCGATTTGTCTCATGCCTTGTGCCTCGCTCAGTGGGTTTCTAGTAGGAAAGACATCCTGCTTGCTTTAGCTAGGTATACTAATTTGGTCATCGGAAGCTTTTGGCATGGCATTGTTCAGTAAACTTGACTAAACGTTACCCTTCGTTAACTTTCATTTTACTGACTGCTTGGTGAAATGGCAGCTTTGACTTCAGACTCGCTCTAAATCTGTAATATTTCTTTTAAAGTATTAAAAATATAAAACAAAAGTTTGAGTTTCAATAGAATTTTTTTAATTTCTCACTTTTAATTTTTAATTGTATAGCCTAGACCCCTCGTAGCCCTGGTTACAGAATCCTGACATAAGCTTTGTTAAGCTAAATCTCACCAGCTTGAAGGGAAGCATGCCACCGTGGGATCGATTTGCATTCAGATCATCGAGGGGAATCCGCACCTGCGATCGCTACTGGGCTGGCACTTACAGCAAGCAAGCTACTGGGTGTGTCAATCCGCTGGCGTTCATCAAGGTAGAGAAACGTTTTATACTCGCCAACCTGCACTCGTAATCCTTGATTCCGACCTGCCAGATGGCGATGGAATTGAATTTTGCCGATGGCTTCATCAACAGGGACAGGTACTCATCTTGATGCTGTCCGCCCGCAGTATGGAAGCCGATATTGTCGCTGGGTTAAAAGCGGGAGCCGACGATTATTTGACCAAGCCATTTGGGATGCAAGAATTTATGGCGCGGGTTGAGGCGCTAGTTCGCCGCGTTCGCGTCACAGCCGCACCGATATCCCTAGATTATGGCGACCTAAAAATAGACTTAGTGCAGCGCCGCGTCCGCTTCAAAGAAGAATTCATTGACCTGACGCCCCAAGAGTTCAGCCTGCTTTACGTTCTGGCACAGGCTGGAGGAGTGGCGCTGAGCCGTTCCGAACTGCTGCGCCGCGCTTGGCCTGACGCTATCGATAATCCACGCACTATTGATACTCACGTCCTCTCCCTACGCAAGAAAATTGAAACCGATCCTCGACAACCCAGCATGATTCAAACTGTCCGCAACGTGGGCTATCGGTTCAATCCAGAGATTCTTAAGGGAGCGGAACCCGTTGCCTCAATAATTGAGAACGATTCCAAACCGCTCCCTGCTCATGCTACCCCTGCCATGCTAGGCGGACAGAACCGCCACCGCTAAGTATCAATTTTTAAGATAGATAAGATAAACTTTGCCACCCGCCTCAAATCCAAGGCACTTCAGTTGTCGGGTAGATTTTCGGGCGAGGTTCTGGGATTCCCTGACTCTGACGGATCGCTTCTTGACGACGAGCGATCGCCCACTGGCGCTGTCGCCACATCACAAAGCCAGTGATAAATAGAACGGTGGGGGTCAAGCCAGCGAACACATACAAAATCCGCATTCCCAGCCCACCATAAATCCCAATGTGCAAAGTAAACAGCTCATTCATAATCCGGGTTCCTAGAGGTACCGTCAGCGCATTTTCCACCCGCAAGACCTTCCCACTGTACTGGTCGAGATAGACACGGCTACGACCATCTGGGCGGATTTCCTGGGGCAATTTCTTCGTGACCCTGACGATTCCATCCGGTTTACTAGCAAGAGAAATGAAGGTGGTTTTGCCTTCTGGCAACGCCGCATCAGCTTTGGGCAAAATTTCTGCCAGTGTCAAAGGTGACTTGCCCACTTGAGGTGTAGACGTTAAGGGAGTAGGTTGTGGCGTCTGTGTCAGCCAGTAGATTGCTGGTTCGGTTTCCGCGTGAAAAATCATTGCGGCTCCTGTGGAAGCAATCAGGAGCAGAAACACAGCAGACACGATACCCCCGACCTTATGGAGGTCATAGTTGACCAGCTGCCAGGGAGCTTGCCACCTGATCTGGAAGCCGGAAAGGAGCCTTCTCCAACCAGACCATAAAATCATCCCAGAGACGCTCAGCAGCAACAGCAACAAGCCACAAATCCCAACGACTTTCTCGCCAACCTTGCCAGCGAGGAGAGAGAAGTGGATGTCATACACGAAAGTCATCAACGTGCGTCCCCACTGTTGTGTGCCGAGGATCGCTCCAGTGTAGGGGTTGACATAAGCGTAGATAAACTCATCCTTCTTTGATTCCATCCCCACCGTGTACACCGAGTCTGGCTTTCGCGGCAGATCGATATAAGACAGTGTCAAGTCTGGATAGGCTGAGCGGACGATCTGTAAAGCTGAATCTGGGGATATGCGATCGCGCAGGCTCTCGGAAGCAAGTTCGCCTTGCGGGACAACCTGATGTAAATGGGAATTGAGAGCGCGATCGATCTCTTCGTGAAAGACTAAAGCGCTTCCCGTCAATCCGATTACAAGTATCAGAAGACCGAATATTACACCCACATAGCGGTGCAGTATCAATGCAAGTTTGCGTAATTTCATCAGCAAGACTTCCTTTGAATTTTGTCTTCTGGCTTCCTCAGGGCGGGTTTAATCTAATACTTTTCAGTAAGGCTAGTTCCTCTCAAATAGAGCTGAACAAATAGAGAAACATAGTCCCCCTCAAAAAAGGGGGTTGGGAGGATCTCTGAGCGATGAAACTTACTCATCGAAAAGTATTGAGCTTTAACCAGAATGGCGTTGAGGATACCAGATTAACCGCTTAGCCAGAGCCTAAAACATCAAAATTCCACCCCAAATGTCCCCAACAAAGTTAAAGGCGCTCCGGGGTAAACTAAGAAGCCTTGAGAATCGTAATATTTGATATCAAAGAGATTCTTGATATTCAGAGCAGCGCGGTAATTGTTCCGCCGATAGAAGATAGCGGCATCAGTTCTCAAATACGAAGGGATTTCGATGGTATTTGGAAGCTCCGCTTCCCGCGCACCCACGAAATATACTCCAGCTCCAAAACCTAACCCTTGCAAAGCACCTCTTTGGAATTCATAAGTCATCCACAAGCTAGCGCTATTATTTGGCGCGTTAACCAATTCGTCCCCTTCAGGAAGGCTCTCATCTTTGCTAACAAAAGCATCCATATGGGCATAAGATGCAATAACATTCCAACCGGGTGTAATTTCTCCCCTCACGTCCAATTCAATGCCTCGGCTCTTAACTTCTCCCGCTGCAATTGAGAAATCACTATCATTGGGATCTGCCGTGGCAACGTTTGTTTTCGTTATCTGGTAAGCTGCCAGCGTCGTGGACAATCTGCCATCTAAAAATTCGCCTTTAATTCCGGCTTCGTATTGGGTACCTCTTTCAGGCTCTATTAGCTGTCCGTTCGACGTAAAAGCAAAAATATTTGGTCGAAAAGAGCGGCTGTAACTGGCATAGAGTGAAATCGGTTCTATAGGCTGATAAACAATTCCAACACGGGGTGAAAAGGCTTCAAAGTAACGGCTGGATTTTTCAGCTTCGCTTCCATTCAAAGCGTCTGAAACATCTTCGATGTCAAGATCGACCGAATCAAATCGACCGCCAATCAGTAATTTCAGATTTGGCAACAATGTTATCTGGTCTTGTACATAGATACCTAACGTATTAGTGTTTTCTTCTCTGCCAAAGGCGTCACCGAAACTGTTTGGACGAGGAAACCCGTAAACTGGATTGTAAATATCAATTGAAGGGAAATTTGCTCTGCGTAATGTGTAGCCATTTCTAATTTTACTTAACTCAAGCCCAATGAGAAGTTGATGATTAATCGAGCCAGTATTAAATTTGCCTACCAAGTCTGTTTGCAGAGAATAATCTTCTCTGTTTTCATCAGAGTCATTATATCTTCGCCGTAAGGTGCGTCCATCTCCCTCTAATTGGAAGGTACGTGCTTGGACATTTTTACGCTCTGTATCAACGATTTGAGCTGAAAAAGCATTCCGGAGCCGCCAATTTTCGCTAAAACGGTGATCCAGAACATAACTAGCTTTATGGCTTCTATGGTTGTAACTGTCGTTGGGTTCTCCTAAATAACGACTAATGGGAAGATCAAACATCGCAGTTAGCGGTGGAAAGGCTCGGTCGAAAGTTCGATCGAGATCTAGGTACTCATACTCCAGGGTTAAGGTGGTTTTATCGGTAATCTTGAAGCTTAAGACAGGTGCAACCACGAAAAGCTCGCTGTCTACGAAATCTCTAAAACTACCTGAATTCTCATAGGCAACATTCAATCGATACAATACATTTTTGTCAGGATCGAGGGGGCCAGAAATATCTATCGATGGGCGATAGAAGTCGTAACTTCCAGCCGTAAATGAAGCGGCATAATAAGGTTCGCTCAGCGGTTGCTTGGTGATGTAATTCACGACACCACCCGGTTCAATCTGACCATAAAGCACCGAAGCTGGCCCTTTGAGAACTTCGACTCGTTCGATGTTGGCGACATCCGTTAATGAGTAAAAACCGCCATCGCTGAAACCATTTCTCAGGTTACTGGAGATGGCAAATCCCCGGATGGTGTAGTTATCAGTAGCGCCTCCATAACCCTCGCTTCTCACAACGCCACTGACGTTGCGTGCGGCTTCTGTGATTCTTACGACTTGTTGATCCTCAATCACCTGTCGAGGGACAACCTGAATCGACTGAGGAACGTCGCGCAAGGGTGTATCGGTTCGCGTGGCGGTTGTGGCGTCGATGACTCTATATCCGCCTTCTTGCTGACCCGTCACTACTATTTCAATTTCTTCTGGCTCTTCAACTGAAGCATCTGCATCTGGTTGGGTTTCGTCACCAGGTTCAGCCTCTGAAGGGGTCTGGGGCGACTCAGAAGGCTCAAAGTCAGCCGTCTCTGGCGTTTGGCTAGGAGGGGAAGCCTCTGCTGTTTCGGAGGCGGTTGTTAAGCTGAGTACCACTCCTTGCGGACTCGGCACGACTTCTGCGACTGGCAGTTCTGCGACGCCTTTGATCGTTACCCGAACACTGTTGCCATACAAGCGGTTTACGGTTAAAGAAGTTATGCCGAAAGCTGGGTTGTCCTGAGTAAACGTATCCCCTTCTGGAAGGCTTAGCTGGGCGTTAAGCAGGTCAATGAGCAGGGTTTGGTCATAGCTGGATGTGACCACTTGGGGCGCTGCTCCATTTGTCGTCTGCAAAATCACTTGCAAGCCGTCGGGTGTTGAGTTGAGTTGCACACCTGTTACTACGACATCAGCCCGTACTGGCTGAGCCACTGCCATGACAACTGAGCCTGCGAGCAACAAGCCAGGAAGTAATTGCTGTAGTTTCATTCCGTTTCCACACACCTAATTTATGCACCCAGGTCTTGGTTAACAAGCCTGATTTTTATTGCAAGTAATTATCATTAGTGTGGTTAAGATAAAACGACGCCTGTGCAAAAGTCAAGTGAAAAAATTTAGAGGCATCGCCTACGAGAAAGATTGACAAATGGCTAGTTTTGGGCATTTGTTCTTCAGTAATTGGCTCAAGCTTAACTTCTTTAAACATTGGTTAAAGAAGTTAAGCAAGCGAATAATTGACAAAACCTCATAAAAGTGTTTTCTCTAATTAAGAAAGTTATTCAAGAAAGGCGAATTTAATCCACCAGCAGGCTGGTATAGAGTGGAGAACGATTGCTTTTCGCCTTGTTAATCGATCCGATGGCTACAAAATATTGAGTCTTAGAAAAATCACGAGGGCGATCGCAGCCAATCTCTACACGCACCGACTCTACACGCGCCAACTCTACACGCGAAACTAGAGTGTCTAAAAAATCAGCGAAAAAACCCGAACACACTTAGTGACTCCTGAAGCGGCGGCGCGGGTCAAAAATCTATCACATCAAATTCAAAAAAACGCTGAGAGGCTGAGCGTCGCTCAGCCTCTCGATTCAGGCTATGGCTGAAGTTTTTTGATCAGCGCCAGTGCTTCTTTGGACTCATCTGGCTTGCCTTGCGTAGCAAAGAGTTCAGAGGCTTTCTGAAGGTCTTCAATCGCTTTATTATCTTCCTCTAGCTGAGCATAAGCGATTCCTCGCTGATAGTAAGCTTCTGCTTGATCGGGCTTTAGTTTGATAACTTCGCTGTAATCAGCGATCGCTCCGGCGTCGTCTTCTAACTCAGTCCGAGCTAGTCCTCGATTCAAATAAGCTTCATCATCCTTGGGATCGAGTTGCAGCACTTTGCTGTAGTCAGCGATCGCTTTCTCGTAGTCCTCTAGCTCAACCAGAGCCACGGCTCGGTTATAGTAAGCTTCTGTATCATTGGGATTTACTTCTAGCACCTTCGACAACAGATCGACGGCTGCCTTGTAGTCTCCTGCATCAAGTTTGTCCAAACCCTGTTGGAGCAGCGCCTCAGGATTCCCTTGGAGGCGGGGACTGCTGGGAGCAGGTGGTTTAATTTGAGGACTGGTAGACGCAGGCGGTTTAATTTGAGGACTGGTAGGAGCAGACGGTTTAATTTGGGGACTAGTAGGAGCGGGGGATGGTTTAATTTGAGGACTGGTAGGAGTGGGGGATGGTTTAGTTTGGGCACGAACTACAGGGTTCACTCCACCCACTCCGATAACAACTCCTAGAATTGCGATCGCTGTCTTGATGTTCATAAATCTACTTAGTGACGAGTGATTAGGTATTCAACAATCAGTTCAAGAGTCTATACCCACTCTGGTTGAGAGGCAATTATTCATTGTTCGTAGTAGCTGAACCCGATGATCCGGCTGAGGAAGGTGCAGCTCTCCGCCGCCGCGCCCGTGGAGCTTGTTGTGCCTGACTTGCTGAACCGGCTTCCAGACGCCGCTGCCGCCGCGCCCGTGGGGCTTGCCGTGACGGTCTAGAGGTCGAACTAGAGGCAGATTCCACCCGCCGCCGCCGTGCCCGTGGGGCTTGCTGGGACGGACTGGCAGCCGCAGATTCGACCCGCCGCCGAGAACGACGCGGCGTTTCTGAGGCACTCCTGGAAGAAGATGCTGTTTCCAGACGCCGTCGCCGACTAATCCGGCGTGTTTCCGAGGCACTTGTGGAAGAAGATGCTGTTTCTAAACGCCGCCGCCGACTAATCCGACGTGTTTCCGAGGCACTTGTGGAAGAAGATGCTGTTTCCAGACGCCTCCGCCGAGAACGACGCGGCGTTTCCGACGCACTTGTGGAAGAAGATGCTGTTTCCAAACGCCGCCGCCGACTAATCCGGCGTGTTTCCGAAGCACTCGTGGAAGAAGATGCTGTTTCCAAACGCCGCCGCCGCCGGGGAGTCGATGACTCCGAGCTACGGCTGGAAGATGCCGATTCTGTGCGACGACGTTCGCGAGAACGACGCGATCGCTCCGATCCTTCTAGCTGAAAATCAACTGAAGCCACAACCCCCTGTCGTCTACCAGAGGAAGAACTGAACTTCCAATTTCTTGCCGCTCTCACAGCAGCTTCATCAAGTTCGCTGTTACCGCTGGAACGCGACAGCCGAACATTGGTGACATTCCCTTTGTCGTCAACATCAACACTGACCTTGGATGCGCCTTCGACGCCTTGCCGTCTCGCATTGCTTGGATAGTCGGGCTTGTCACATTTAACGCAACCGATTCGGCTCGCTCCCGATCTTCTCGAAGGACGTTCTTCATCCCTGTCTCTTGGCTCAGTTCTTGGCTCGGTTCTTGGCTCGGTCCTCGGTTTGAAATTTTCCGGAACTATCGCTACCTCCCTTCCGCTTCCCGGTTCTTTGCTGGTGCCAGTGCCACTACCCGTACTAGCGCCCCTACCGCTTCCTTGTCCTGAACCTGTACTAGAGCTACTACCCGTACCAGTGCCCCTACTGTTTCCTTGTCCTGAGCCTTCAGTGCTACTACCTGTACCAGTGCCCCTACCGCTTCCTTGTCCTGAGCCTTCAGGGCTACTACCTGTACCAGAACCACTTCCTAGCAGACTTCCCGTTCCGGCAGCCACAGTAGAGCCGCCGATGGCACTGCTTTTATCAGTTTGGCTAGCGCTATTTCCTGCACTTTCTTGAGTTTGTCTGGAGCCGGTAATTCCTCTAACTAAATCTCTAAATCTTTCAGACGTTTGTTGCTGGAAAGAAGGACTCGCCTGTGTTGGAGCTGCTGGCTTGTCACTCTGTGGAGACGGCGCAACGGCAACCGAGCTAGGTTGGCGAATTGGCTTCGAGTTACTTGCTCGATTGGGTTCCTCAGTGCGTTCCAAAGACGTCTTTTCTACTGCTTTGGGCGGCACGCTTGCCACTTGATCGGGAGCGACTCGTTGCTCGACTCGTTTGGGCGTTTGAGCGGGTCTGAACGGAGGTAAATTTACTGCAAGCGGCTGTCGCACTGGCTGCGGTACCACTTCAGGGCGTGTAGGCGCGGGTTGCGACGCTACTAGTGGAGAGGGAGCGATCGCTTTTGGTTCCGTGCGAGGTTGAGATGCTGGCGTAGCTGTACTGGTATCGGGTGTACTGCTTTGACTCGAACTCTCTGCTGCAACTGAACCTTCTTCCGATTCCTGCCTAGAACCCGTAAGTATGCGAGAACCTCCGGCTGCAACTGAACTTGCTGCCGATGGCGTCTGCTCTTGTTGATCTTCTTTTGGTGTATCTTCCTCTGGTTCCAAAGCTTCAAGGCTCTCAGGATCGAGAACCACAACTTCCATTGGCTCTTCTGCAATAATGTCAGATGTTTTCACCCAACGATTGCTCATCGCCAATACTCCGATATGGAGCGCTAGGGAACCGATGAGGCTATAGGCAATAAAAGACCTCAGAGCCTCTTCTTCTTTTTCTCGCTGCTGAACAGCAACAGTTGACAAGCCCATATATTATTGCAAGTTATTTGCACTTGTTTGGTCAAGGTAAGATGCACTGAAGTAAATGTCAAGAGGGAGAACCAGGAAAATGGGCTGTTATCACCTTAGCCAAACCCTCTCCAAACCTTTCCTTGATAGGCTTCTCAACCTTTTCAACAGTTCCGTTAAAATTACTTAATAAAAATCATTATTCCCCAAGTTGTGGAGAACTGCTTGACATAGATTCTCATTAGGTTTAATTTCTCTTGAGAACTTCTATCAGCTTTAAGACTCAAGTAAGCTGGTAGGCTAAGCCTTGTTGAGTGCCCTAGAGAAACTTAGATGGGAATTAGTAATCTTTTTGCGGCGGGCGGCGTGGTCATGTGGCCACTCCTAGCATTTTCTATATTAGCGATCGCCCTAGTAATAGAGCGTTCAAGATTTTGGTATGGTATTAACCGACGGCAAGGTCGGGTTGTCCGAGACGTGATGAAGCTTTATCAGCACGATCCCGAAGCTGCTGTGCATCGGCTCAAGCAGAATGCTGACTTGCCGATTGCGCGAATCTTTTTGGCAGCATTGGAACTGGAACAACCCAATCCAGAAGAATTTCGATTAGCGCTAGAAAGTGAAGCGCAAGCAGAGTTACCGGGATTGAAGCGATTCAATGTGGTGTTTGAAACGATCATCGCCCTGTCCCCTCTGCTGGGGTTGCTGGGAACGGTTTTAGGATTGATTAACTCCTTTGCCTCGCTGACGCTAGGGAGCGTCGGAGGTAGCCAGACGGTCGGTGTTACAGCAGGGATTAGCGAAGCGTTAGTTTCCACTGCTACCGGGTTAATTGTGGCGATTTTTGCCCTCGTGTTTTCAAATGCCTTTCGAGGGTTCTATCAGAGGCAGTCAGCGCACATTCAAGAGTACGGCGGGCAGTTAGAACTGTTATACCGTCGCCGTTATGAGAAAGGAGAGCCTTCCTATGCGACTACCCGATGAGCCGGATATCCCAGTACAGATCAACATCGTGCCGATGATCGATGTGATCTTCGCCATTTTGACCTTTTTCATCATGTCCACACTGTTTTTGACCCGTTCAGAAGGGCTATCGGTAAATTTGCCAAAAGCAGCGACCGGACAAGCTCAAAAATCGACACCCGTAACGGTGTCAATTGACGAAGAGGGAGAAATCGCTCTCAACCGCCAACCAATTGATTTAGAGGAATTGGAAACCGGAGTGCGATCGCTAATTCCATCTGAGCAAGAAACCCTTGTCGTGCTAAATGCTGATGAAGGAGTCAATCACGGTCAAGTCGTGGCGGTGATGGATCAATTGCGTAAGGTAAAAGGAGCGAAATTAGCGATCGCTACGAAAAAATAATCCGTCCATTGGGTAAAAGATTATTCGTTATCAGTCGATAGTCATTAGTTTGTTGTTACTAACTAATGACTCATCACTCATGACAACTCTTTTTAACCCCAATCTTGGGCGGCTTGGGCTTCCGCTTGGATGAAGCGATCGCGTAAATTAGTCCAGTCTATCTGTGCTGCTGAGACATCCTCAAGCAACTGCCCATCCTGCAAATACAAAACCCGATTGCAAAACATTTGGGCTAAATCTAACTGGTGATTGACCATCACCACTGTCGTTTTTCCCTCGTTGCACAGTTGTGTCAATACTTGCAGGACGTAAGCAGCACGACCCGCATCTAGGGCAGACGTTGGCTCATCAAATAATAAAATTTTAGGTTCAATCATCAAGGCGCGAACAATTCCAACCAATTGCCGCTGTCCTTGCGACAGTTGCACTTCCGTCCGCCCTAACCAATCTTCTGGAAGGTGCAATTGCTCGATCCATTTGAGCAATTGTTGCTGAATTACCTGTTTTGTGACTCCTTGCAAAACCAGAGGATAAGCTAAGGCATCTCTAACCGTCATTCCCAAAAGTTTTGGTTCTTGAGAAACCAACATTACCTGCCGACGCAACGGGATAACCGGAAGCTTTCGGTAATCTTGATTTTCTAGGTAAATTGTGCCAGCAGTGGGTTCTAATAGCCGGTTTAATAGCCGCAATAGCGAGGTTTTCCCGGCACCAGAAGGGCCAATTAAACACAAGCGATCGCCCGGAAAGACCTCAAACGAAATCTCCTTCAATAAATACTGCGAACCGACTGGCGCGGCTAGGCTCACCCGTTCCAGCCGCAGCAAATCTTTTTGTGCTTTCGTGTCTTCGTAGTTCAAAAAATTATGTCAATTGTCCTTGTGTAGTCGCCATCCAAATTGTCCACCCATCTGCAACAAAAAGCAGCAGCGAGAACACTAACAAAATCAGATACATCCAAGGCTGAGACAAAGGACGAACATCAGTTGTATCAATTCCTGTCTTGTCTTCCACCAGTTTAACTAACCGAGCAAAGCCAACGACACGCATCGGTAGCAAATAAGCTTTTTGTTCTGACTTGCTAATAAAGTAATAAACGATTCCACCTTGCCCCGTGGAGCGAAGTTTTAAATCCTTGACTTCTGCCCACGGTAACGACCAACCTCTGCGGAAGAAAACGGGAACCCAGCGAGGATAAGTTACCTGGATTTTTTCATCATCCACAATCACTCGTTCGCTGAGGACACCATATAAGGGTACTAACCCCAAGGCAATTCCCAGCCATAGCAACCAAGGCGGTACGGGGGACGCAGATGCCTGTGACAAAAACGGTAGCGGAATCGTTAGTGCCAGGTAAAGCGCTATCAACGTAATACGAATCAGAGGGGAAATGCGAAAAACGAAATGACTGGGTTGCGCTGATTCCGACTGGGCTGATTCCGACTGTAAATCAAGATTTTGTGACACGCTTTATAACCCAAAATCTAAAATTTAAAACTGAAATTGTTTTATTTTTGCGGCGTCCAAACCGTTTGAGTGCCTTGTCCCCAAAATCCATCAAATTTGGTTACTTTGACATCTCCTAAAACCTGGGTTTGACAAGCTAAGCGACGGTTTGTCGTGGGAGAATGAGGAGGAAGCGATCGCCTGGTTTTATCTTTCCAGTTGGCTTCGGAAACGTTTCCTTCTACTGCCACTGCACAGGTGCCACAGGTGCCAATTCCCTGGCAGTTAATGATTTTTGCCTTGCCATTGTAGAGGTCGATGCCATTTTCCAGTAGCACTTTACGCAGGTTAGCACCCGTACTGCACTCAAACGTTTTTCCTTGAGCTGTTACCTTTGGCATAATGATGGATTCAACGAGCCTCTTGAGTGACGATTTATCTTCACTTTATTTTTACAGTTCTTTACAAAATTAGCTGTTAAATTTTCTCCCTCGGCGACAACTTCCCATGCACTCAGATCAAACAAACCGAATTTGGATTTACGACACGACGTTACGCGACGGTGCCCAACGCGAAGGGCTATCGTTATCACTCGAAGACAAGTTGCGAATTGCCCGAAAGCTAGATAAGTTGGGTGTTCCGTTTATTGAAGGCGGTTGGCCTGGGGCGAATCCCAAAGATGTACAATTTTTTTGGCAATTGAAAGAAGAACCGCTTTCCTCAGCGGAAGTTGTCGCTTTTTGCTCTACTCGCCGTCCAAATACAACTGCGGCAGAAGATCCGATGTTGCAGCCGATTCTCGCGGCGGGAACCCGCTGGGTAACGATTTTTGGCAAATCCTGGGATTTACAGGTTATAGAGGGTCTGAAGACCAGCTTAGAAGAAAATCTGGCGATGATTGGAGATACGATTGAATATCTCCGCAGTCAGGGGCGGCGGGTGATTTACGATGCGGAACACTGGTTTGATGGCTATAAACACAATCGGGATTATGCGCTTAAGACCTTAGAAACCGCGATCGCAGCCGGTGCAGAATGGCTCGTTTTCTGCGATACCAATGGCGGCACGCTTCCTCACGAAATTAGCCAAATTGTCCGGGATGTCGCCAGTGTAATTGGAATCAGCGCTCAGCAGTCAGAAGCCAACAGTGAGTTCAAAACTCAAAACTTACCGCTTCTCGGCATTCACACGCACAATGATTCTGATACAGCGGTAGCGAATGCTTTAGCAGCCGTCATGGAAGGAGCCAGAATGGTGCAAGGCACAATCAACGGCTACGGCGAACGCTGCGGGAATGCTAACCTTTGCTCTGTGATTCCCAATTTGCAACTCAAACTGGGATATGACTGTATTCAAGACGAACAACTGCTACATCTGACAGCTGCCAGTCGTTCAATCAGCGAAGTCGTCAATCTTGCTCCCGATGAACACGCACCCTTTGTGGGTCGTTCTGCGTTTGCTCACAAAGGCGGCATCCACGTTTCAGCGGTTGAGCGCAACCCGTTGACTTACGAACATATTCAGCCAGAACAAGTCGGCAACGAGCGTCGAATTGTGATTTCCGACCAAGCTGGATTAAGTAATATTTTGGCAAAGGCTCGCAGCTTTGGTATTGACTTAGATAAGCAAGATCCCGCCTGTCGCCAACTTTTACGCCGCCTCAAGGAACTGGAGAATGAAGGCTATCAGTTTGAAGCAGCAGAAGCAAGTTTCGATTTGCTGATGCGCGAGGCATTGGGGCAGCGACAGCAAATGTTTGAACTCAAAGGCTTTCAAGTCCACTGCGATATCGTCAGGAATGCAAACGCCCTTGCCACGGTGAAAGTCGCTGTCAATGGCAAAGATATTTTGGAAGCTGCGGAAGCAAATGGTCCCGTTTCGGCGTTGGATGCTGCATTACGCAAAGCTTTAGTCAATTTCTATCCAGAAATTGCTGTATTTCACTTGACCGACTACAAAGTGCGGATTCTCGACAGTGGCGCGGGGACTTCAGCCAAAACTCGTGTTCTCGTGGAATCTAGCAATGGTCATCAGCGCTGGGCAACTGTAGGGGTTTCTAGCAATATTCTGGAAGCTTCTTATCAGGCAGTCGTCGAGGGAATTGAGTACGGTTTGCTGTTGCAATCTTCAGCAAGTCGGACGACAGAAGTTGCAACGACACAATTGTAGAAACCAGAGTCGGTTACGTCTTTCTCCATAGGTTTTGATGGCGATCGCGTGATGAGAAAATCCTCAGGCGCGATCGCATTCTCATCCGCCACAATAAAGCTAAACCAGTGCGAGGGAGAGAAGATGACTTTAACTGCCCAGCAACTAGATGCGATGATGCCCGACGCTAGCCAACTGTATAGCGATGAGCCAGAAATGGAAAGTTCTTTGCACTATATGCAACTGCTGTTGCTTGTCACTTGTCTGGAATGGCTGTGGCGCGAAAGAGAGGATTTTTTTATCGGTGCCAATCTCACGATTTATTTTAGTCGGCAACAACTGAGAAATCGGGATTTTCGGGGTCCCGATTTCTTCTTGGTCAAACAGACCCAAAAATCTCCTCGCAATGCTTGGGTGGTGTGGGAAGAAGATGGCAAGTATCCCAATTTGATTATCGAGTTGCTATCAACTTCTACCGCCACGACAGACCGCAGTTTGAAGAAAGACTTGTATCAAGACCGCTTCCGCACGCCGGAGTATTTCTGGTTTTCCCCAGATACGCTGGAATTTCAAGGTTTTCGATTGATGGGAAATCAATATCAGGAAATTGCCCCAAATGAAAAGAGCTGGCGTTGGAGTGAGGAGCTAGGCTTGTATCTGGGCGTAGAACAGGGACAGCTACGCTACTTTACTCCAGAAGGCGATTGCGTACCGACCCCAGAAGAAGCCGCTCAACAGGCAGTAGAAGCCGCTCAACAGGCTCAAGTGCAAGCTCAGCAAGCTCAAGCGCAGGCTCAACAGGCTCAATCCCAACTAGAACAAGAACGACAACGCGCCGAACGATTGGCTGAACGACTGCGATCGCTCGGTATCGATCCAGAGTAAGCGATCGCTCTTATCCTATTTATCTACCTTTCGCTAGATGACGGCACAAAAACCGATAGAACTTGCGGAATCACCCGAAATCGGGCTGGCGTCTCCGTTGTTCTTTCCCCATCGGTATTAATTGGATAAGGTTTTCGAGTATATAACTCAATGTCTTTACCCTGGATGGTACGCACCCCCCTACCTATCGCAGATTTCCCCCGCAAAGCAGCAAATACCAACGGCAGCGGTTCCCACCAATGCTTAATTTCCCAACTTTGCAGATCCAGCCTTTGATCGTCAATCGTGGCATCATCCGCAATCACTAAGCCACTGCCGTAATAGCGACCATTCCCCACCGTAATCTGCAAAGTTTTTACTTCGATAGACTGACCTTCCCAGTGGATATCAACCCAAAACGGTCGCACAGTCGAAATAACTTGCACTGCTGTAGCAATATAAGCAAAAACGCCCCAATGCCGCTTCAATCTTTTGGAGACTCTGCGGTTTACTTCTGCACTCAGTCCCAGACTGGCAATATTGAAAAAATACTGTCCGTTCACCCAGCCCAAGTCAATCCGTTGAATTTGACCATTGGCAATGATTTGACAAGCTTCTGGCAGCGACTGGGGAATATTTAGGGTTCTTGCCAGATTATTGGCGGTGCCTAAAGGCAAAATTGCCAAAGGTAAGTCAGTATCTAGCAATCCTTCGACTGCTGCATTGACACTGCCATCTCCACCCCCAATGATGACCAAATCAACCTGTTGGCAGTGTTTCCGAATAAGTTCAGAAAACTGCTTGGGATTTTCACTCTTTTCCTCTACTAGTTCAAAACCCAGTTGTTGCAATTGTTCAACTGCTTGCCGTCTGGCGTCTTGACCTCGTCGAGCATTCGGATTCACTAACAGCAGTGCCCGCTGACTCATTTGCATTGTTTTGAGGGAAATCGGTCATTGGTAGAAAGAAATTACCCCAATCCTCCCAGCCTCAAGTATATGCTTCCGATTGCAGCCTGCGATACTGTCTAGTTGTGTTGCAAAGGAGCTTCCAATCGCTCTTAGGGGATGCGACGGTAGTAATTTCCGTACAAAACTTGTCAAAACACTTGCCAGAATACCCTAATATACGCTACAAGGATAAAGGATTGCTTCCCTAGCGCATAGAATTCTACGCATTAAATCTCAGAAGCGGGAAGCTTTTTTACTTCGTAGTATTTACAAAACTGATTTCTAGACCCTATGACTCAGCAAGTAATTCACCCAATGGTGAAAATGCAGCGTCAAATGCATTCACTTGTAACATCGAATATTATCAAGCCCACAGATAAACTCTGGAAAATCGCTCTCCTCTATGGAGATGAGTGGTCTTACTGGAAAAAAGAACTGTTGGAATTTGGATTTACCATGCAAGATCCAGTCAGCGAACTGCTGGCGGTTGAAGCTTGGGAAGACGAGGATTAAAGGCAGGCGGTTAAAGCTTGGGAAAGTTCCCATGCTGATTGATAGCGATCGCTCGGTCGGGGTTCTGTCACTTTCTCTATCACTATCCGCAGTTGGGGTGTAATTGTCGGCATCCCTTCGACATTGAATCTGTAACCCATCCCCTTTCGTTTATAAAACTTTTGGGGGCTTTCACCACCTAATAGAAAAATTAGGGTCGGCCCGATTGCATATAAATCTGATTGTGTCACTGGCTGACCCCGATCTTGTTCTGGGGCGCTATAATCTGGGGCACCAATGCGTGTGCCTGGTGGCGTGCCAATTTCTTTGACTGCCCCAAAATCCAATACAACCACCTGATTGTCTCGAAAGCGCACCATCAAATTTGCCGGTTTAATGTCCCGGTGAATGAGGGGCGGATCTTGACTGTGGATATAGCCCAAGATGTCGCAGGCTTGAATCATCCACTCAATCGCCTGTTTGAGATGTACTGGTCCCTTTAGATAGATGCGCTTTTCTAAATCCTCGCCTTGGATCAGCTCCATTGCCAGGTATTTCTTGCCAGCCTCTACAAAAAAGTCATAATACTGCGGAATCCCTGAATGATGCAGCGTCTTGAGGGTACGAGCCTCTCGTTCAAAGAGTTCTCTGGCTTTAGAATTTTGTGCCATATCGGCATTCATTTCCTTTAACACCACGAGAGCCTCCCCGCGCAAACGTTCAGGGTCCCAGGCAAGATAAGTGGTGCCCATTCCTCCTTGTCCTAGCGTCCGCAACACCTGATACTGACGGATGTGGCGATGTATCTTGACTAGAGGTTGCCCGCAGTGGATGCAGAACAAATTCCCCGGCGGATTTCCGGCGTGAGAACAAGCTGCTTCAGAACTGACTGCTGGCTGTGGGATTGAACTACTGCGTGCCCTTTCTCCGGACTTCTGAGAGAGAGTTGCTGGCTCTTCTTTGCTGCTGAGTTGAAATTTCAGTACCGGGCCTCCTCGCGCCAGCTGAATGAGGGAATCATCTGATACCATCCCCTGAGAAATCAGGATGCCATTGACAAAGGTGCCGTTCGTGCCTTGATTAACCAACAACCATTGGACGGATGGGGTGCCTCCGTTGCTACTAGATGAGTTGCCTAATCTCCGAAGTTCTAGATGGTGCCTGGAAACCATGCCATCATTCAGAACTACGTCATTATCAGGGGCGCGACCAATCCGAATCGTGGATGCTCTTTGGAAGTTCCACTGCTGCGGAGAGGTAGACGAGGGATCGAGAAGGGTCAGCGTAACCATAATAGTTTTGAGTTATTGGTTTTAAGTTTTGAGTTTTAAGTTTGAATTCAAAACTCAAAACTCAAAATTCAAAACTTTTAAAACATCTGATGTTGATCCAGGTTTGGTCGCACTTTCGCTCGGATAACCACCGCTGTGATGTTATCGTGACCGTTGTGCTGATTGGCGAGGTCAATGAGTTGCAAAAGACCCTGATCTAGGTTGGCTCTAGAACTTAAGAGAGGCAAAAGGTGAGTTTGCCAGTGAGTTTCTATGAGGTCGTTGTCTGATAAACCATCGGAACACAGAAGCAATAAAGTATCTTCATTGAGTTCCAAAAATTGGACATCAGGACGGACAAAATTCTCGTCTCGCGGTCCCAAAGCTTGGGTCAGCTGGTAAGCATCAGGTCGATCGTAGGCGATGGCAGGGTCTACCCCGCGCTGGATTTCCCGTTGACCCACTTCGTGGTCGATTGTAATTTGTTCTAAACCGCGTTTGCGGCTGAGACGATACAGGCGGCTATCCCCAACATGAGCGATCGCTACCTTCGTATCCTCAATCAAAACCATGACAAGGGTCGTCCCCATTCGTCCAGAGCCAGAGCGTTCTTGCTGTTGGTTAATATCAAAAATCGCTTTATTGGCTAAAAGCACTGCCTCTCGAATGCGGTCTTCTGTTGGTAAACGGTTTTGCCAATTGTCTTGGAAATAGCGCCTGACAGTGTCCACCGCCATCACACTTGCTACTTCGCCCCCAGCGTGTCCTCCCATTCCATCGCAGAGAATATACAGCCCCCGCGCTTGGACGGTTCGACCTAGTGGAGTTTCCTGCTTTTTAACTTCTGTGTTGATGCCGAAGTTGTCTTCATTGTGTTCGCGTTGCCGCCCGATATCCGTGGTACCCGCATCGTCGAGACTGAGCAACTGCATCGGTAGGATGATGGTAGGCATATCATCGCCCTCGCTGGTGTCAGGAACGCGATCTTCTGAGGTGAGGGGCGGCTGAATCCGAGTTTTTGAGGTTTGAGAATCTTCTTGTTCTTGAGCGATCGCTTGTAGCTGCGCTCTCAGCTCTAAGGGGGTTTGAATCTTACCGCTTTGTAGGTTAACCAAAAGTTGATCCAGAGAATCTAATTGCGATCGCCCTGATAGTTCAAATAATTTTTGCCACACTTGCCCCAAATTTTCGAGTGACAGGGTTGCGTTGGCTGGCTCTTTATACAAGCGTTGCAGGCACAGTGTCTGATCTTCATCTACGCGCAGATTTGATAGCTCCAGCAGACTCTGACGCATTTGCCAGGGTTCTAGTGCTACCCACAATTTCGTCATTTCATCTAGCCAGTACAAAATCTGCAACAGCGGAATTTGAGCATCATTGTCCAAGTCATGAAGGAGAGGCCACTGGGAACGGTCTTCTAGCAGTACAACGGAAGTTCTGTCCTGCTGCCATGCATCGTGAATCGCTGGCAGGGTCGGGGACAACTTATTCTGTAAATCCAAATATGCTTGTGCAATATTGGGAATACTTTTGGCGGCTAAAGAATTTACATTCAGCGTCTGGTCAATAAAATTACGGTTTTTGACCGATTCCGCCGCAGAAGACATCGATTCTGAGTTACTTGCAGCATTCGCTGCTTCAGCACCTTGTAGCTGCTCCATAATGGCGGTCAGCGGAGCTTTTTGGAACGGCTGGCAATCCAAAACTCTCACCATCACCTCAGCGCTGTCCGAATTGGTCGGTAGGGAGTCTAGCAATTGATAACGCTGTTGAGGGTCTAAATATACAACCTGTGGCGTTAATTGAGTCTCCCCGCTACTGCTATTTTCAGGGGTTGTTTGTGTGGAAGTGTCCGCAGCCGAACTTGAGGCGGTTAATTCGTTCTCCGCCATTGGAGTCTGAGCATCTGTTGATGAAACAGATGCGGAGGGTGACATTGTAGAAGCTGAAGAATTTGCTGACAAAGTGTTTTCCTCTAGTGAAGAGGTTGCCTGCAACTCCCCGGCCCCTGAAGCGTTTGGCAAGGGTACAGTTGCTCCGTCCAGGTCAACTTCAACTGTAAGGTCTGCTGGCATTGTAGCTGCGTCTGAAGCCGCAGCCGGTGACGGCGGTGTTGTTTCAGCAGTCGGGGCGCTCTCTGCAACTTCCATATTTTCGCGAGAATCAGATGTTGCCGCTTCCTGCCCAAGCATGGGAGTGGCGGCTGCGGCGACTTGCGAGTTTAAATCTTTCGAGAGAATTGCCCACCACACCGTTCCCGTCGTGGCACCACATTTGGGACACTCTACGAGATTAAATGGCACTTGAGTTGTGCATTCAGGGCAAACTTTGTGGGTTAGGGAAGTTCCACATTTTTGACAAAACTTGTTGGTATTTGGATTTTCAAACTGACACTGGGGACAGACAAGCATGGCGGAACTTCCTCGATTCCCGTGTGGTGTTTTAACTTAAGGGAGACAAAGTAACTGCGATCTAGTTTGCCACGTCACAATCGAAGCTTCCAACTTCAACGGGTAGAAGTCTTAAGGTCAGCGTTAGCAGACGGGGATGCCATACGCACGTCTTGCACCCTCAATGATTCGTGCTACGTCTACATTACGCGATCGCTCAGTGGATAGCGATCGCAACTCATCACTACTGAATGCGGCTAGCATCAGTTTGACACAGCTTCTTTAATAGTTCTAACTCAATTGAAGTTAGATCGCGCCACTGTCCGGGTTCTAGACCCACAAGAGACAAGTGAGCGATCGCAACTCGCACCAGCCGCAGCGTCGGAAACCCTACCGCCGCCGTCATCCGTCGTACTTGCCGGTTCCGTCCCTCCGTCAAAGTCATTTCCACCCATGCTGTCGGCACATTCTTGCGAAAGCGAATCGGTGGATCGCGAGGCGGTAGTTGTGGTTCATCGGGTAACAACTGCACCAATGCCTTTCGCGTCCGGTAATCTTGAATGACTAAGCCTTCGCGCAAATGTCTCAGCGCCTCTTCATCCGGAATGCGTTCCACCTGCACCCAGTAAGTCCGGGGATGCCCAAATCGAGGATTGCTCAACCGATGCTGCATTCGCCCATCATTCGTCAACAGCAACAATCCTTCACTATCCCAATCCAAACGACCCACCGGGTAAACCGAGGGAACGGGAATGTAATCTTTCAGCGTGTTGCGTTTCTCCTCAGTTGGACTGTTATCCGTAAACTGAGTTAAGACGCCATAAGGCTTGTAAAAAATTAGATATCGGTACACAAATCAGGCGGTTGAGAATTGGGAATTGGTAATATTTCATTGCGATCACCGATGACCGCTTACCACAACTTATTAGTTGATTTTGACCCGGAAACGAATAAAGCCAAAATTAATACCAGCCTTGTTGGAAATAGTACCTAAATTTAGGATAACTGCCCCGTCAGGATTCGTTTGGTTAGAGCAAGCATTCCCCGCCGGTAATGGAGCTAGCGGCGAGAAAAATGTCCCAGCGTCTGTATCTGAAGCATTCGTTTGAGCCGTCACTATTCCCGCTTGATTCGCTGAAATCCCGCTACCTGACCCAAAACTATCGGCGATAAACATTGTCCCAGATGGAATCGCATCGCAGAATCTAACATTATTGACTGGAGCAGTTCCATCAGAGAGGAAATAGATAGTGTAGTCCACCTCATTACCGCTTGCCAAAAGCGTTTCTGACCCCAACCTACTTACTCCCACGGGCGACAATTGAGAAAAGCCCGGAGCATCATCATTCGGGTCATTTGGGTCAGCGACAAAGCTACCAAAATTAATCCCGCTAATCGGAACGCCATTTCTCGTCGCATTGGTAATTCGCTTCACCAAACGCAGACGCGGTACTCCAGAAGCAGCTACTGTCAACACAGTTGGGTCATCATCCCCAGTATCTCCCAGGTTGCCCTGATTAATCTCATCATCCAACTCCTGCGGCAAATCATTAGGCCCTGTAACCGCATCTGTCACCGAGTTATTAACTGTGCCACTTGTCGATGTGGCACGGGCTTGGTTGATAATCTGGACGCCAGTTGTCGCCGTCACCGTAGCACGGAACTTAATCGTCACCTTGCCACCGCCTGCACCCAGTTGACCTTTAGTGGTGGGATTGGTAAGGTTCGTGTCGGTGGTGCCGTTATAGCTAGAGTTCCCCGTAATCGTTGTTCCAGTTCCAGAAAAAGTAAAGCTATAACTGCCTGCGACAAAACTCAACTTGCTAGTGTCGATGCTGTCGGTAGCCAAGAAGTTGCTGACGCTGTTGGGAGCAGTGTTGATGTAGGTGATGGTGTATTCAATTACATCACCTGTCGTCACAGTGCCGCTGTTATCGGTGTCGGTAAACAGACGGACAGACTTGGCACCGCTGGGTGAGACAGGATTGACAAAGTTAAGAATGTTGGGGTCAGCACCGCTTTGATTAGGTTGGTTCACATTGCCGCCAGAGCCAATATTACCGGGATTGCCGGGATTATTGCCAGAACCGGGTTGCGTGGGGTTTGTCGAGTCACTGGCATCTGTGAGTACAGGATCGCCGTTATCTCCGGCAAAGTTCACTCTCCCTTGGTTAGTAATTGGATTAGCCGCCCCTGGTCTGAGACGGGCGTTAAACTTGAGGGTAACGGTGGCACCAGCGGCTAGGGTTCCTGGTTGGGTGAAAGGGACAGGAGTGCCCGTACCGTTGAAGTCACTGCCAGGGAGACTAGCGGCAAGGGTAAAATCACCGTCTATGGTAACGGTATTCCGCAGCACCAGCAACTGTATGGGAATAACGTCACTGATGACTAAGTTATTAATCGGACTTGATGTGGGATTGCTGACAATGATCGTGTACTGAACGTCATCACCGATGGTAAGTGTGGTGCTACCGTCGTTGTCGGTCACAAAGCGGACGGATTTGGTGGCGGTAGGGACGGGGACGGGTACTAAGCCAATGGTCAATCCAGTTTTGTCGGCAGGGCCAGTATCGCCGTAGGGCGTTTGGCTAATGCTGCCTGATGGAGTAGTAGCATCGGTGGGGACTCCTCCGGGTGGGAAGCTAGGGGTGGTAGAAGTAGCAGTAGCTTGGTTGAATAGGTTGCCGCTGACTCCACTACCAACAGTGGCATCTACGGTGACGGCGATCGCGCCATTCGGTGCTAACACGGCTCCGGCAGCTAGGAGAGTATTGGTGCCAGTACCGTTATAAGCTGTATTAATAGCAGCACTGCTGCCCGTTCCAGCGACAGTAACGGTGGGTGTTGCAGCTAGAGTCAGTCCAGTAGGTAAGGCGTCTGTAATCTGGAACTCGTTGGCAGCACCAGACCCCGTGTTTGTATAGATAATTGTGTAGCGGACGCGATCGCCTGGTGTCACCGAACCCGTGCCATCTGCATCTGTTACCAGAGCAACGGATTTTGTACCGGAAACAGCAGGAGGGGTGGGAATAGTCGTAGTTTTATCAACAAATTGTGGAGTCGGCGGTTCATTACCAGCCTGTTGTCGTACCTTTTGATCCATAAAAGAAACCGCATTAATTCTGGTAACATCCTGGGGAGGTGCCCCAGCATTAGGAGTTACACACAAAGTAAAACTTTTGCTTTCTCCTGGTTGCAAAATTCCCGTGTCAAAATTCCCATCGCCATCGGTATCTGTAAGAACAGTCGTACCCGCAGCATCTCGCAATTCCACCGTGTAATTCGGATCGGTTCCTGTAGGCGTCAGGTTAATAATATCAGTGGTAAAAAAGTTATTTGTAACCGTAAACTGGTGACAAACAGTCTGTCCAATTGTGGTTAAAAGTGTAGTATCTTGCGTAATTGTGAAGTTACCGGCTTTTTGGGGAGGCTGATCGAATAGAGGCAGACGACTTCCATTGCCATTATTCGCTTCAAGGAGAGACTGGTTCCCCTCAGTGAAATTGTTGATCGTTAGCCCCCATCTTCCAGCATCATCAATAGGGGTCAATGAGCCGATCGTATCGCCCCCGTTGTTCAAATCGCCGCCGACACCATTCCAAATACCATCTTGTGATTCAGTACCTTCCGTAGATGCGCCACTAGGGCGAGTATAAGTTATAGTTCCACCTTTATCTAAGTCAAAGTTACGCAAAAACAGGCTGTTGGTTCCAGGACCAACGAGAAAATAGAATGGAAGGTTTGGGGTGCCACCCGTGCCCAACTCCTTCTGAAATGTGCCCTGAAACTGACCAATCAGCACTTCAGGAATGGGGACAACAATAGAAAAGCCATTATCATCGTTATTGAGGTTGGTGGTGACGGTGACACCGCCAGAGATTGAGCCTGCACCCGTCTCGCTCGTGACTTGGTAGATACCGGGTGTGGTAATGGGTGGAAAGGTAACGGTTGTTCCATTATCTGAGCCTGATGGTACTATTTGACTGCCGAGGACTGCCCCAGTCGGCCTAAGTAGCTCAAAGCGCGTCGGGTCACGTGTACCGCTTACTTCATCTAATGCCCCATTACTCTCTGCGTCATTGACTTGGACGACAATGCCTCCGGGACCAGCGGCGGCTATATCGGCTTCGGTAATGCTGATAAAAAAGCGGTGAACCCTGTCGGTGCTGGCGCTGGTTGCTGTGGTGTACCAGTCACCAATACCGGGAGGGCGAGAAGGTCCACTCGTTTGAAAGTTGAGTCCTGGTGTAGATGGCAGAGTTGTTTGAGCTTGAGCAGAAGGAGAGCAACAAACTAAAGCTGCAACTAAGGTGACGCTTGGGAAGAGAAATGAAAGCGGGTTATATAAGGAAGAGAAGTTTCCTTCATCCTCTACTTTCCGTCCTTGCGCTTCCTGAGAGTGCTTGAAGAACATCTGCATAATTATAGTTTTTACGAATAAATTACTTGGAAATACAGAATTATTGCATTAATGACGTAAATATTTCTATAGGTAGATGTATGTTTGAGCAGAGAAGGGCGTCGCGCGAACATCTTCTCTGCTTCCCATTGATTAAATAGTTAACAAGCGTCGCAAAAAGTGGATTATTTCAATATCCCGCCGAACGAACGAGTTGCGCCTCAAGTGTGGAAAGTCACAGAATGATTTATTAAGGGCGAGAGAGCGATCGCTCTCTTGCCAAAGCTGCTGCTACAAAATCAGTTTCCCAATGTTCTTTAAGTCATCAAAACACCCATTTTCTCCAAAAATAGTGCCATCGGTGTTACAGAAAAAGGTATGAGCCTAGGCAGGTAAGTACGCTATTTGTCATACTTTGTTCGCATTTTTACTGTTGTTAAATTAACTTGATTGAAACCCCATCAGGCTTGTTATAAACGTAGTCAATAAAGATTAGTTTATTTTGACGCGGAAGCGGGTAAAACCATAATTACTACCTGTTGCATTAGAAATATTACCCAAATTCACAGTTACCGCTCCATCAGCATTATTTTGGTTAGGACAACCATTCCCCGCAGGTAAAGGAGCAAGTGGCGAGAGAAATGTCCCTTCATCTGCATCTGAAGCATTCGTCCGGTTGGCAATTGTCCCAGCGCGATTCACCGAAATTCCCGCACCCGAACCAAAGCTGTCAGGAAAAAATGTTGTCCCGGTAGGAATCGGATCGCAGAATCTGACATTGTTAGCTGGAGCAGTTCCATCAGAGAGAAAATAAATCGTGTACTCGACTTGGTCGCCGCTTCTCAAAGCTGTTTCAGCGGCTATGGTGGAAACTCCTATGGGCGACAGTTGCGACCACCCAGATGCATTGTCATTATCGCTGTTTGGGTCATCTACAAAACTATTGAAGTTAATCCCACTCAGCAGCACACCGTTTCTAGTCACAGATGTAATTCGCTTCACCAAACGCAGATTCCCATTCCCAGGTGAAGCGACCGTTAGTACAGTCGGGTCATCATCCCCAGTATTGGCAAGGTTTCCTTGATTAATTCCATCATCTACAATTTGAGGCAAGCCGCCATTCCCTTGAATGGCATCTGTAACCGACGAGTTAACGGTGCCACCTGTTGATGTGGCAACAGCTTGGTTGCTAATTTGCACCCCAGCAGCCGCCGTAATAATTGCCTGAAACTTGATGACCACCCGACCACCATTTCCACTTAATGTGCCCAAAGCTGTCGGATTTGTAAGGTTCGGGTCAGTCGTACCGTTGTAGTTGGGATTCTGTGTCACTGTTGTTCCAGTACCAGAGGCTGTAAAGCTATAACTGCCAGCGACAAAACTCAATTTACTGGCATCAATGCTGTCAGTTGCTAGAAAGTTAGTGACTGGGGTAGCGGAGTTATTAACATAGGTAATCGTGAATTCAACCGTATCTCCAGTCGTCACAGAGCTGCTAGCATCTGCATCCGTGACCAGACGAACTGACTTGATGCCAGTGGGCGTAACTGGGTTCGGTTGAATAGTGGTTATAGTGCTTGATGTGTTGTTGTTAGGATTGGGGTCGGTTACATCCTTCGGTCGCGTGACCGTTGCTGTGTTGCTTAATTCTCCAGATGGAGTTATGGGAGAGATGGCACCTGTAACGGTATAGCTAGCAACAGCTCCGCTATTTAGATTTACTGTTGTGTTGATAGCATTTCCCGTACCGCTAGGTTGTCCGCAACTACCAGTTCCGGTTGTAATGGCGCAAGTCCAAGTAACTCCAGTGATTTGCTCCGGAACGTTATCTGTTACCGTTGCTCCAGTCACGTTAGAGGGGCCGTTGTTGGTAACGGTGAGGGTGTAGGTAACAGGACTGCCTGCAACCACTGGACTCGTCACCAGCGTTTTTTGAATCTGCAAATCGGCTTCGGATATGGTGATGCCTTGCTCAAGATTGGTGAGTGTAGATGGGTAGTATGTCCAAGTATCAATACCTCTGTTATTACCAAAACCTTCCTTACCAACCCCTTGAAATGCATGGGCACCATTGCTGCTGGAAATCCCTGCTAGGGCGCTCAGAGGGTTAGGTGCTTGTGGGGGAGGCGGGTTTTTTACTAAAGGAGCGTCATTATAGTAGACCCTATCAGGAGGCGGTGCCGGATTACTTGCCGGAGTGGGATTATTAAGCCGCAGGATTTTCAAGCCATTCGGGTTGCTTTCAGGATCTAGAAATGGAAAATGAATTTCACCGGCACTAAGTACGATTTGGGCACCGTAAGCGATATTACTAGGAGGGATAGTCGCTCCATTCGCATCTAAGCCATCCCAAGGTACAGTGTTGATCCCAACATCTGCGGTTCCTACTAGTATGCGATCGTTTCCAGTACCGTATTTTTTGTCTTGGTTGAGATCAAGAATAATCTGGTAGCTGCCCGATGCCGGGGTGTTAAAGCTAAAATTTCCTCCCAATGGAGTAGTTGTACCCGCCTGACCGTTAGTTCCCTCTGTGCCTGTAAATTTAAAATCAGTGGGAGTAGGAGGTGCCACGGCTGGTGTCAGTAGCCATGTCTGACCACCACTGGCTGGAGTTATGGGTGCTTGCAGCGGCAGGGTAGAACTGGGTTGATTAAAGAAGATTTTATAGGTGACATCCGTCCCGAAATCTGGCTGATCCGGGTTATATACGTTACTTCCTATAAGCGGAACAGATTGGTAAATCGGACTGCCGTTTGGATTTGCCGTAAAACCTTTGTTATTGGCAAAAAAGATAAATCCAAAGGGGTCGAGACCATTTAAATCGATTTGGTACTGATAGCCTTCATCAGTCAAAACAAAGGCTTTGGAACGGAGACTTCGCCCATTGGCTCCCAAGTTGAGAGAAAAATAATTTGCATAGGCTCGACCGGGGATAGGTTGATTTCCGTTGGCGACTGTGACATCCCAAGCTAAAACCCAAGGAACATCATTCAGCTGATCTGTTGCTGTCCAGCTATAGCTGTTTTGTATTTGAGGCGCATTGGCGCTATTTTCGTACGGATTGTTATCGCTTTGAGGATCTGGGCTGACAAAGTCGATTTCCCAAATGCCATCTCCAGCAGATGAAGTTTGAGCCGCCGTAATTGTGCAGGGGCTGTAGCCTTGGGGATTGACAGGTAGAGGGCCTGCTTCCTCTTGCGCTCGGTTTTCGATCTTACCGATACCTGCACCACAAGAAGTAAAAGCATTGCTATTAGGCGGTCTATATTGGATCTCGCCATCTCCAACACCGACGGCACTGGAACCAAGATAGATTGTTTCTCCTGCATTCGCGTAAACCCGAATTCTGGTTCGACGCGGTATATCAGTAGTCTCAAAATTAGCGTTTCGATATTCTAGAAATGGGCGATTGCCTGGGTTATTGGTCAGTTCCCGACTGCCTTCAGCATATGCAACTTCACTACCAGCACTAATGGCACAGATGGCAAGGGCAAGGCTACCGCAAAGGCGACTCCAGCAGCTAAAGGGAGTTTGATTCGTTGGGGGATGCGGGTAAAATTTCAACATCAAACTAACAGTCTCCTCGCACTTTGTCTGGCAATATCATCAAAAAGTAAAAGGCTCTCATCAAGAATTATTTTTTTCTTTTCCCTGAGAGCATGAGAGCCTTTTTCCTACTCCAACTGCAAATCCTCTTCTTGGACAAATAGCTCGATGCCTCTGGCATCTTGGAAGATAAATTCGACCCGACGATTCCGGGCATAATCTAGACGGTTTCTTCCGGTTACTCGCGGCTGAGATTCACCCAAGGCACGAATTGTCATGCGTTCTGGGGCAATGCCTTGACGCAATAAATAATTTCTCACTGCGATCGCGCGCCGATTTGACAAGTCAAGATTATATGCATCGCTGGCACGAGGGTCGGTGTGACCTCGAAGCTCAATCACAATCGGGGGATTTGCTTGTAAAACTTCGGCAATTCGATCCAGAACTCTGGCACTTTCTGGACTAATCGTGGCTTTGTCGAGAGCAAAGTGGACGTTGGTTGGCACCTGGATGCGGATGGGTTCTGGCGGTGGCGGTTCTTCCGGCGGCACTTGTACCACTGGCGGAGCGGGTGCGGTGGTACATTGAGGAATTGTCCGCAGTCTGCTTCGCAATATATTCGTGCTGGTAAAGTTGGTGGTGGAAGAGAGGTTCACCCGGTCGCCGACTGGTGACGGTGACACAATTTCAGCATTGGCAGCGGGTTCGGAGGTGCCGTATTTTGGGATAGTCGCGATCGCGCTGACTCTATCTCCTGGTTGTAAATTATCGAGCGTGAGGCTAAATTTTCCCGCATCATCTGCTGCGACCGTTGTCAGCAGTTCCCTTAAAGGGCTATAGGGCGTCTCGGTATTCTCCTCCACTCGATAAATTGTCACCTGAGAACCCGGATCGGCAGTTCCATACAGATTGGTTTTATTACCCAGGACAAAAAATTCGCGGCTGATGAACTGGGGGGCATTAATCGCTGAGTTAGCCGTATCCAGGCGACGATTGGGCGAATTTCGAGGTAGATTAGGGCCATCTCCTCTTTGGTAATCTTGGACACCCGTGTTTTGTTGAGCGATTAAGTCAATGCTCAAACCGGCTAAATCGAAGTAGCGATTGGATTGAATGATGTTGCGATCGCTCTTGGGATAAGATGCAACCACGACACCCGGTCCGGTTTGATGACCAATTTGGTTATTGATTACCTGATGATCGTTCCCCATCAGGTAAACTGCTGCCCGACGCAAGCGACGACCGTTATAAATAATTTGGTTATTATTAATTTGCGCCGCACCTTGGGGTTTAAATAAAAAGACGCCGCTGCCATCGTTGCCGCAAATCAAGTTGGCGCTAACCTGCGTCTTATCAATCATCCCTTCTAAGCGAATTGCATCGGGCATTC
Organism: Coleofasciculus sp. FACHB-542; assembly: GCF_014695825.1. Lineage (NCBI taxonomy): Bacteria > Bacillati > Cyanobacteriota > Cyanophyceae > Coleofasciculales > Coleofasciculaceae > Coleofasciculus > Coleofasciculus sp. FACHB-542. The sequence goes on from NZ_JACJPB010000019.1 coordinate 129,809, forward strand.
CCGCAATCCCGTTGCCAACAATAATGTTTTCTGTCACTTGCAAATTTTGAGCTTGGACAGAGGTAATAATTCCGCTGCCATCGTGGTAAGAAATCCGGTTTCGTTGGATTGTTGTCCCCAAGCTGTTAAATACAAATACCCCAAATGCCGAAGTTTGCTGCGGTACACTTTGATCCGGCGGAATCCCTAACCAGTTGTTCTCAATGACTACATTTTTCGGGGAATTGGAGATTGGTGATGGTTCGCTTTCCCGGTTCTCGGGTAACTTTTGACCATTCGCGGCTCCCTTAATTGCAGCAGACTGAGGATTATCGATAAAAATGTCTGCGGGTGGCAAGGTAGCAGTGGCGCGGTGGCGGGAGGTGAAACCGTAGAGGCTTAATCCGCGAATTGTCACCCCATCCGCAACAACTGTTAAGCCCCGGAAGACTTCTCTATCGGCTGCGGGAGCGATCGCGACTACCGGAATCGGAATTGCAATCTCGGCGGTTGCAGAACCTTCAGAGTCATACTCCGGTTGAGTTGTCCCATCGACGATCAATCCCGGACTCGCCAAGGGTGGCAACACATCAACGAGACGGATGGTGGTATCTGCTGACGGCAAATTAAAAGCAATCAGCGAACCTGTACCACCATTACTTGAAACTAGGCTTTTTTCGGCGCTACTGAGACGATCTAAAGGCAATGTACCATTGACAATCTCAATCGCTTCCCGCAGGGTTAAGGCATCATCTGGATTAACGGCTCCATCCTGGTTGCTATTAACAACAACTTTTAAATTTTCTGTTTGAGCAGTTGCAGAAACAGGCAACAGTAAAAAAACAAAAGGTAAGAGAAATTTTTTAGCGTTCATTTGTAGTCATTCGTGATTAGCGAGCAGCGATCGATAATTGGTTATTCTTTACCGATTACCCATTACCAATTACCCCTTTCTCATTCCCCATTACCTCTCTACCGCGACTGGTTGCACCTGGGATTCTTGCTGCTGAGGCGGTGACACTTTTTGTCGCCCGAAGCCGCCGAGTAATTCATTTACCTTCAGCGTTAAGCCAAAATAAACGCCACCCTCTGACCGATAGCCGCTAAAATCGCGGTCATCTACACTGCCAAAGCTATATCCCAGCGAAGCTCGCAAGTCTGGCGTCACATAATAACCCGCCTCTAAAGCGAAGCCAGTTTCATTAAAATTTGTGTCGGGTTGTCCAATCCAACGAGCTTCCCCCGCCACATCCCAGCGATATCCCAGCCGGTACATCGTCCGGAACTGTGCCAGAAACACAGTCGAAGAGTTGCTGAAGTTATTCGCTAAATCGGTAGTGCTGTTTCGCATGGCATATTTGCCATAAAATTCCCACCGCCAGGAAGGAGCATAAATCGCCTCCGCAGCGATGATGTGATCTCTGTAACCCGTGCCACTCCCTAGTAGCAATGTCTCTGGGATTGTGGAGGGGTTGCGGCGATATTCATAACTCAACAAACCATTCCACTTGTCAGAGTTGGGATTGCGGTAAGCCATGCCCAGCTTGACATTCATCGTGTCTCCCAAGGCATATAACAACTGGTTAGAAGCACTTGCTTGTTGATAGCGCACTAAGGCAGTCACGGCAGGAGAAAGTTTACCGGCAGCAGCGCCAGAAATCACGGTGTTACTGCCGCCAGAGCCGGTACGATGCTCGAATCGGGCGGATGCTTGGAAATTGGGATTGTCGGTATATTCCACCCCAACACTGTAAGCGTCGCCGCCGCTGAGTCCTAAGGAGGAAGCACTTTGTCCAGTAGCGTAGGGCTGTTCAAATCGCGGTCCGGCGGCGGTGCGGCTAAATAGGTCGCTGAAGATATGCTCGTAACCCAAATGGACTCGCAATCCAGGGGCAACAACCCAACGGTGGTTTAACCCGACCGCCCCTTGCCCGGTGATGGTGTTGAAGCCGCTGATAATCGAGTAGCGACCTGTAATGGAGGTGTTTTCGCCGAGTTTTTGTTCTACCAGTGTGTCCAGGCTGGTGATGGAATTGCGACCAAAGACTCTAGTGTCTACAAATTGGTGGGCGAGTCGCAAAGCTACCCCTTCCATCACTGCCCAATCCAGCCCAAAGGTAGTACGGTCGGGATAAAGGGCATCGCTGCCGTTTCCCAAGTTCAGTTCATTTTGTGCCCGAAAGGTTAGGGCATCATTTAAAGCAACGTTGAGGCGAGAGACAATTTGGCTGGCGTTGCTGTCGAAGGTGTCGCCGATACGGTCGTCGCGGGAGCGATTGACGTATTCTAAGCTGAGGTCTGAAGCCCCAAACTTTTGCAGAATTCCGGCGCGAACTGTGGTTAGAGAATTATCGACTTTTTCACCGGGTGTGGGTTGGGGTTGAGGGTTAAAAATATCAAAGAATTCAACCCGTTCTAAGGGTGCCGTACCAAAATTTACCTCGTGGTCGTAGCTAGCAGTCAGCGAAGTGGTTTGGCTAAGTTGGGCGGCAATATTTGCGCCGTATCTCGTTTGACCGGGGGTAAAACTGGTTGTCGCATTATTGGAGAAATTTTCCTCGACAGAACGGTAATAAGCGCGAGCGAGAATGCTTTTAGCGATCGCACCATACGCTTCTAGTCGATAAGCATTGCCGTTCATATCTCCGTTAAAAGGAGAATTATGAGCTGAGCGGGCATATTCCCCAACAATTTGACCACTATTCCCTAAAGGGAACAGGAAATCCGCACCCAATAGCTCAAAATCCTGCAATCCCTCATCTTGCCGAAAATAGCTACCTCCCACCCAAGCTTGGCGATTCAAGTCCTGTGAGAAGTTATACTGCGCTCGTCCCGCATAAATATTTGTCTCTTCGCTATCAACCCCTTCATGCTGGTAAGTGACGACAATTCGCTGCACCTGAGTCACGCCAAACGGGTCAAATCGCGTGGCAAAGATGGGACGACGGAATAGCAGCGTCCCCCGGTCGTAGTCAATTTCGTAGTCAGGCCCACGAACCAGGGGTTTGCGCGATGTCACCGTTCCCGGACGATTAATTTCTTCTGTTTCTAGGAAAACACTTTCACTACCAGGGACAAGCAGACGACGAGATAGAAAATAATAGCCGCTGGTGCCATTGGGAGCAACGGTATCTCGCTGGAATCCTTCGACATCCGGGCTATAGAGGGCAGTGATTTGCAGATTGCCCAGGTTATAGTTGCCTTTGAACCCGTGTAGCTGGCGAGACGTAGCGCTAAATAGCTGGGAGGCGCGGGCGAATTCTGTGGTGTTGTAATCTCCCCACATTACATAGTCTGGTTCGGCACCAAAAACTGGGGAAGTGCGTTCCAGACGGAAATACAGGCTATCTTTTGAGGGGGTTAGATAATCAACGGTGGAGCTATCGCCATAGACGGGATATTGTTGCTCGCAGAATTGCGGCCCCCGGAACAGGGTGGTGATGCCATCGCAAGTTTGGTTGAGCGGACGAGCGCTATTATATGCGCCGGTGAGCAGCCATTCCCCCACTTTACCTGTGGCGAAAACAGCAGCACTCAAATCGATATTGGTGCCATCGTCGATGGTATCCGGATTCAGAAACTCTCGGCGCGGTCCCCAGAAGTTTGTTCCTTTAGGGCCAATTCGCAGATTCACCACGCCCGAAACCAAGGAAGGACGCAGATTAGTGATAAATTCTACCTGCGTATAAGTTTCTAGGGTGTTAGCGGAAAGGGTGTTAGCAGATATTTCATCTTGGGTATAAGCAACGGGGTTATCAGTCGGCGGTACTGGCGGGTATTGGGTATTCGAGGGGATGGGAGATTGCTGGAGATTGGGAGATAGGGGATTGGAGTTTGGGGATTGGTTAATTGGGGTAGGATGAGCGTCTTTCCCAACCCGAATCCCTTCTAACCGATTCCCCTCTGTAGCGGCTCGAATGCGGACTTTCTGCGCTTCCAAACCCGATTGCAGTTGGGCGGTAAATTGTCCTCCTCTGGCAATCACCTGAAATCCGGCTCGATCTTTATCCTCGTCAGCACCGACAAACTTACCGGCGCTAGTCGTTAAAGTTACAATTGTGTCTTCGCGGATTAATTCCCCATTCTCATTGGTGATTCTCCCTGCTAGGGGCAATAGCGATCGCCCATCAGCGGGAATCCGAGCATCGCTCACCGGAGCAATTTCTAAGGTTTGGGCAGTTGTCCTTTTTACAGTTAGCTTGACACTTGCCGAGGTGCCGTTATTCGCTTGCACTGTAATTGTGTTCTCGCCTTTCTCTAGAGGGACGTTGTACCAAACCTGAGTAACAATATTTTGGGCTTCGTTTCGCTCTATCTGGGTGGATGTTTTGGCATCCAGTGGTTTTTTGTTGACGCTGACTTTTACCTGAGCTTGGGTGTGGTACTGAACGACGAGATTCGTAGAAGCCTCCCCCAATACTCCACTTTCAGGGGTCAGAATCCGAACTTCGGTAGGTGCCAAAATCCCATCGGAAGTTTGCTGAGAGGTTTGCTGGGCATTCGTTTGAGGGATTGACTGTCTCAGCTCGCTGGCGGTTGGTACGGTTGTTGTCGAGTTCTCAGAAGCTGACCCAACCTCTTCTTGAAGTTCAGGGAGGGGTGAAGCCGTCGGCGCGGTATTTTGAGGCGCTACGAGGCTGGGAGCTGATGTTGCTGGTTCTGCCTCCCCTACCGCTTTCTCTACTAAAGTGGACGGTGAAGCTGTTGGTGCAGTATTTTGAGCTAAATCTAGAATTTCTGCTGAATCTGGGACAGCAAATTCTAAATTTGCGCCCAAGACTTCTGAATTCTCTGGTGTCGTCTCTAGAGCAGCCGCCTGCTCGATTGCAGGGAGAGTGGTGGAATTTTTAATTGCAAACTCAGAATCTTCTGCAAGTCCACCTTGAGGGGGTGCAGACAGTTCATTTGCCTTCGCGGAGCGAGGAAGTAAGAAATAAAAAGTAAACAGTAAAAAGAACGAGAAATACGGCAAAATCCCATCTTTTGGCGGCTGCTTTTTGCCTTTTGCCTGGTGGTTCATCACTGCTTGCCCTCCCGATAGGTGGGTGTCACCCCGAAATTCATCCGTACTAATCCTCCCGGTTCGAGTTGCACCAGGCGGGACTGACTATTGCGCTCAATAAATTTTTGGTTGGGAGCCAGAGTGTAGCCCGGTAGACTGGTTAAATCCAGCGTGCCGGTGCGGTAGCCAGAGATAACATTGGCAAGTGAGAATAAACCGTTGGCATCGGTCGTGATGCGGTTGCCGTCATCCATAAAAATTACAGCATTGGGCACTCCTGCTTCTCCTGGCTGCTGTTCGCCATCAAAGTTTTTATCGACAAATACTCGCCCAATCAGGGTGCCGCAGTCTGACAAAATGCCGGGTCGAATCCGCAACTGATGGCTGGCGATGTTGCTCCGCGTTTCTTGTGCTTGATTTCTCCCGTTACCGCGAATGGCGTCTGGCGTTACCACGGCGGCATAAACCACGTTCAGAGTTTGGTTCGGCTCAAGTTTGGGAAAATTAAAGGTAACTGTCCGGTTGGACGTGGAAGCGGGCTGTATAGTGGTTTGGGCAGTACTGGAGCCAGTGGTCAGCGAGGCTTGCAAGGACTCCGGCACATACCGTAAGCCCACAGGTAGGGTGTCTGTAATGCTGATATTGCTGGCAGTGGCTGTGCCGGTATTTTTCAACGCCAAGCGATAAACAACCGTGTCGCCCGGTTCTGCTGCGGCGCGATCGCCTGTTTTGATCAGTTCTAGAGCCGCTTGACCCGCTGTTACTGAAGTTTCATTGGATTTCACGCCTTCTGGGGGGAGATTGTCACCCGCAGCAGAGGCGGTATTCAAGATGTCTATTGCGCTAACGGGCAACGACTGAAAAGCAAAAGCAAACGAACACGTTAGGATAGCTGTTAGACGCAGGTAGGTACGCCCCAACAGAGGTTGCAGGGATTTCATTCTTCAGAGATTAACTAAACAAAACACCCCATTGCTGGACTGTTAGAGAGATAAAGAAATTGTGGTGGTAGACTCCCTGATGCTCCCTGAGGGGTATAGACCCTGATTAGGTGAAACTTACACTACCAGGTTTCTACGATCTACGACAATACCTGTATCTGAGTCGCTTCCGCAAGAGAATTTTATAAGGAATATTGCTAGAGGAAGAGTTTCCTTTTAAGTTTTAATAATTTTTTTATAACTTTTGGTAGATGAAATTAACTAAAGATTATTAATATTTGTCTTTTACCTTTGCATCAGCCTGTTCTTGAGCGCGAAATTATTAATAAATTGCCAATTTTACTCAAAATCTGAAGTTTCTAAATTTGGGGCAAATTTGAGCGGCGTTGACTACTCTGACGCTATGTAATGCTATGTAATGGTGAAGAATCTATACTAATTGCTCATCATAAAAGAACCCCACCCCTAACCCCTCCCCGCAAGCAGGGAGGGAACTGGAAGCGTAGGGGATGGCAGGGTGGAGGAAAGAGCGTAAGGTCTTAGCCGAGGCGAAGCCATCGCTTTTTGCGACCTAAAATTCACCAACTAAAGCAGGAATACAACGTTCGCACAATAGGGGATGCTCGGCAGATTCGCCGACATGAATCGAGTAGTTCCAGCAGCGATCGCATTTTTCCCCGTCTGCTTTAACTACGCCAATCGATAAAGTTTCTGTCTGCGAACTGTATTTTAAGCCTTGCAATGCTTCCGGAGAATCTAGCAACTCTACTTGGGAGGAAATAAACAAGTATCTCAGCTCATCTACTCGATTACCCAGTCCTGAAGACGGAGAATGGGAATGGAGGGCTGAATTCAAATTCAAGGCTTGCAGTAAAGAACGGAACTCCGCATTCGGGACATAAAGTAATACCTTGGCTTCCAGAGAAGAACCAATCATTTTTTCTGCCCTTGCTTGCTCCATCACCTTATTCACCTCAGTGCGGATTTGTCGCAATTGTTGCCAAAATCCTGCCAATTTTGGAGCTTTCCAATGCTCCTCTAACTTCACCCACCCCGATTCAAACACGGATTTGTAGGGTGTGGGATAGGGGAGATATTGCCAAATATCTTCTGCTGTATGACAGAGAACCGGCGCGATCGCGCGCGCTAAATTTTCCAGAGCGATCGCCAAAACTGTCTGGCAACTACGGCGACGGAAGCTATCTGGAGCGCTAATATAAAGCCGATCTTTGGCAATATCTAGATAAAAATTGGACAAGTCAACAACGCAGAAATTCTGCACTGTTTGAAAAAAGCGGAAGAACTGGAAACTCTCAAATGCTTGCGTGACTTCCCCGAAGACTTCTGTCATCCGGTGCAACATATAGCGGTCGAGTTCTGGCAGTTGTTCGTAAGGTACTGCATCTTTAGTTGGGTCAAAATCGTGTAGATTTCCTAATAAGAACCGCGCCGTATTGCGAATCTTGTTTCTAACATCTCCCATCTGTTTGAGGATGTTCTTGCTGATGGGGACATCTGAAGAATAATCCACCGAAGAAACCCACAAGCGCAAAACGTCAGCACCGTAGGGTGGCTCTTCTTTTTGATTTTTGCCCCCATTGATGACAATCGAGGGGTCGATGACATTCCCCAGAGATTTACTCATCTTGCGTCCCTGCTCATCCAAGGTAAAGCCGTGGGTCAAGACAGTTTTGTAGGGCGCGATGTCGTTCGTTGCCACACTCGTGAGCAAACTCGATTGGAACCAACCCCGGTGCTGATCGGAGCCTTCTAAATAGATATCTGCTGGATATTCCAATTCTGGTCGCTGTTTCGCTACCGCCGCCCAAGAGGAGCCAGAGTCAAACCAGACATCCATCGTATCCGTGCCTTTGCGGTAGCTGCGACCGTTATGGCGATAACTTTCTGGCAAGAGTTCTTCTACGGACCTTTCCCACCAGACATCCGAACCCTTTTCAGCAATGATTGCCTGGACGTGGGCGATGGTTTCCTCGTTCAGTAGCGGTTCGTTGGTTTCTAGGTCGTAGAAAACGGGAATTGGCACGCCCCAGTTGCGTTGACGGGAGATACACCAATCGGAACGATCCGCGACCATTGCCGTGATCCGATTTTCACCTTGAGCGGGAATCCAGGTCACGGAGGCGATCGCTTTTAGCGCCTCTTCTCTAAATCCCTCCACCGATGCAAACCATTGTTCTGTGGCTCGATAAATGGTCGGCTTTTTCGTGCGCCAGTCGTAAGGATATTTGTGAACGTAGGGTTCCTCTTTCAGTAGCGATCGCGCTTGGCTGAGCGCATCAATCACTGCCTGATTTCCATCACCCAAGACGTTCAACCCGGCAAACTGCCCTGCTTCTTGCGTGAAGTTTCCATCGGCATCTACTGGCGACAGCAGCGGCAAACCATAGCGTTGACCGACTTTGTAATCCTCATCCCCATGACCGGGAGCCGTGTGAACTAATCCCGTGCCGGAATCAGTGGTGACATAATCGCCCCCAATCACAATCGGACTCTCGCGGTCGAAGAGTGGGTGTCGGTAAGTGCTGTGTTCCAAATCTTTACCCGGTACTGTCGCTTTTACCGTGAGATTGGTCGAGAGCGTCGTTGACAAGCGTTCTACCAAATCGGCAGCTACTAACAGGTATTTGGTTGAAATTGGTAGAGAATCCGCCTCCACTTCCACCACTGCGTAGGTCAGGTCTGGATTCAGGCTCACCGCTAGGTTGGCGGGAATCGTCCAAGGCGTCGTCGTCCAAATCGCCACCCCCAAATCGGGCAAGAATGGTTGCAATTGCGATCGCACGGCTGGCCCCAGATTCGTCATCTGGAAAGCTGCATAAAGGCTGCGCGAGGTATGAGCTGGGCGACCTTCAGAATCTTCGGGATACTCTAACTCTGCCTCAGCCAGCGCCGTTTTAGAACTAGGACTCCAGTGAACTGGCTTTAAACCGCGATAAATATATCCCTTCAGCACCATCTCACCGAAGACGCCAATTTGAGCGGCTTCGTACTCTGGTTTTAAAGTCAGATACGGATGCTCCCAGTCGCCCCAGACACCGTAACGTTGGAAGCTTTGGCGCTGCTCGTCTACTGTATGAAGCGCAAAATCTCTGGCTTTGTGGCGGAGATCCAGAGGTGTCAGATTTTGCCGCTCTGCTGGCTTCATTTGCTGAAGGACTTTCAACTCAATCGGCAAGCCGTGACAATCCCAACCCGGAACGTAGCGAACTTTGCGCCCTTGCAGGAGCTGGTAGCGGTTGATGATGTCTTTGAGGATTTTATTTAAAGCATGACCAATGTGGAGCGAACCATTGGCATAGGGCGGCCCATCATGCAAAACAAAAATTTCGCCGGGATTGTTCTGCGACAGTCGCTCGTAAATTTGCTGGTCTGCCCAAAATTTTTGCAGTTCCGGTTCCCGCTTAATAGCGTTCGCCCGCATATCAAATTGGGTTTTGGGCAGATTAACGGTGTCTTTGTAGTTCCCTGTTTCTGTCACAGTTTAATGCCGAGAAATGATTGAGTTGCTTTCAATCATTATCGGTTACAAATCGCAATCTCTTCAAGTTGCAGCGGAAAAATGAACCGCAAAGATGCACAGAACACAAAGCAAGAAAATGGAATAAGCAGCGATCGCAATCCGATTTTAGCTGTAAGATGCCCGTCCTTCAGATCCCAAACTTCAAGAGAGAAGTCTGGGATCTCGCTTTAGAAAGCATTCAAGACTGCTATATCTTCCGCTGCTTTTTTGGCGCTATGCAACATCTTCGGGATTCATTTTCCTCCTAACCTTTATTTTTAAGTTGGGTTGGGTGGATTTTCTAACGGCTGATTTGCCTGCTCTGTTCCACTCACCGAGTCACTTGTTTCTTCATGGGCTGGTTCTGGAGGTGAAGCTGGAATATGCTTTTCTTCAGCATCTTCTAGAGCAGCTTCCACCAGTTCGGGGTCGGGTGGGTTCGGACGAACGGGTTCGGGCACATTTTCTGGGTTAGCTTCTGGGTTAGCCTCCACCTCTGAAGGTGAGGATGGGGCAGTCTCTGGTGTTATGACTGTTTCTCCTGTAGTTGCTTCTACAGATGCTGGGGGTTCCAAGTCATCCAAGTCTGTGTCTTGGACACTTTCTTCAGATGGGACGGATATTACTTCCATCTGAGATTCCGGCTGGGATTCCGGCTTTGAGGGTGCGGGTGAAACGGGTGGTTGATTGAGTAACACCGTTTCATCCTCATCTTCATCCGTCCGGTTATCCAGCACGGTAACACGGGGTTTTCCGGCGTCGGTGGAGGTAGGCGCAGGTGTCGTCTTGGATGCCCCTGATTGGGGGGTTCCAGTGCCCGATTTGCCCTGAGTCACTTTACTTGCCGTCTGCTGAGCTTTGTCCTTAAAAGTTGCAAATAGACTGGTTATCCGCTGCGGTATGGATAAACTGGTCAGTTTTTCCTGCAATGCTTCGGGACTCGGAATCTCAGTTTGCTGCGCTGCGGGGGTGAGACTGCGTCGTAATGTCAGGGTTTCCCAACCTAACCAACCGACTAGCGCTACGCTAGCGATTTGACCTAGCAGCACACCGCCGGTGATGCGTCCAGCACACACCCATAAAACCAGGGCATAGAACAATCCCACCCCACTCCAGATAAAATCACTCTTTCGGTGTACTTCGGGGAAAAAGAAAGCCGCCATGTAAAGGGCGAAGCTACCGACTGCAACAGCGATCGCTAGGATATATGCCAGCATTTCGTGGATGCTCCAAAACTTGTGTCTATGTTTCAATTCTGCTTGAGATTGTTGACTTAGATACAAATAAAAACTAAATCTGCTGTTTCAATTGTTGATTCTTCGCCGAAGGAGGCGGTACTACTTTTGCGACTCTTAATATCTTCTTTAGGGAAAACTCTCAGGATATCGGGCTACTCTGAAGGAAAAGCAACTGTTCAAAAGCATTGCAGAGTTGAACATTGAATCTTATGACACAGCAGAGCTTTGGTGTGATTGGTTTGGCGGTCATGGGCGAGAACTTGGCGCTGAATGTGGAGCGTAATGGGTTCCCCATTTCCGTCTATAATCGCACTCCAGAAAAAACGGATGCCTTTATGGCTGAGCGAGCGCAGGGCAAAAATGTCTATGCCGCCTATTCCATTGAAGATTTTGTCCAATCCTTAGAACGCCCTCGCAAAATCCTGATTATGGTGAAAGCGGGTGCGCCGGTAGATGCGGTGATTAACCAGCTCAAACCGTTACTGGATGAGGGTGACATCATTATTGATGGTGGCAACTCCTTATTTGACGATACCGCTCGTCGCACCCGCGAATTAGAGCCATCTGGGTTCAGATTTATCGGGATGGGCGTTAGTGGAGGTGAAGAAGGAGCGCTAAATGGCCCTAGTCTGATGCCGGGAGGTACGAAAAGCTCCTATGAGTATCTGGAACCAATTTTGACGAAAATTGCGGCTCAGGTGGATGATGGCCCCTGTGTCACCTACATCGGCCCTGCGGGTGCCGGTCACTACGTCAAGATGGTACACAATGGCATTGAGTACGGCGATATGCAGCTGATTGCAGAGGCATACGACTTGCTCAAGAATGCGTTGGGGCTAGACGCGAACCAACTACACCAAGTATTCGCCGAATGGAATACGACTGATGAACTCAATTCTTATTTGATTGAGATTACAGCTGATATTTTCAATTACCGAGACCCCGACACTCGTCAGCCTCTGGTCGATGTGATTCTCGATGCGGCTGGGCAGAAAGGGACGGGTCGCTGGACGGTGCAGAGTGCGCTGGAGCTGGGGATCGCTATTCCAACGATGACGGCGGCGGTGAATGCCCGGATCATGTCTGCCTTTAAGAAGGAACGGGTGGCTGCTTCGGAGATATTAACGGGTCCTAGTGGCAAGTATGAGGGAGACGCCAAAACCTTCATTAACCAAATCCGTGATGCTCTGTATTGCTCGAAGATTTGCTCTTACGCCCAAGGGATGGCGCTATTGAGTTCGGCGTCGAAGGCTTATTCCTATGACCTGAATTTGAGCGAAACTGCCCGGATTTGGAAGGGTGGTTGCATTATTCGAGCCGGATTCTTGAATAAGATTAAATCTGCTTTCAAGGACAATCCAGAGTTGCCTAATTTGCTCTTGGCTCCTGAGTTTAAGCAGACCATTTTGGATCGCCAGGATGCTTGGCGGGAGGTATTAGCGCAGTCGGCGAAGCTGGGGATTCCAGTTCCGGCATTCAGCGCGTCGCTAGATTACTTCGATAGTTACCGACGCGATCGCTTGCCGCAAAATCTTACCCAAGCTCAGCGCGACTACTTTGGTGCTCATACCTACGAGCGCATTGACAAAGCAGGCTTCTTCCATACCGAGTGGACTCAAGTCGATGAGGAAAGCGTTCAAACCTCTACGCCTGAGCCACTGCAAGCCCAAGATCCTGCGGAAGTTGTACGCACAACGATTACATAAATAGGAGTAGTCGGGCGGGCATTGCCCGCCCGACTGTCGTTGTCGCGATTTCAACAGCTTTTGGCTCCGGACGCCAAAAATTTAGGAAATTTCCAGATGGAGGGTCGTTATTCTTCTGGGTAGACGCTGCGCGATCGCGTCTTTCCCCATCGGTTTTGGGTGAAGATTTAAGGCAACTCCTCAGATCCTTTTTCTTTGCGATTCATGAGCCAGATTTTTCTAATAAAGAACTCTGCCTACACGAATTCATGCACAAACTGGATCTGGGGTATTTGAATCCAGCATCCAGGGAGCAGAGAATGGGCGATCGCTATTCTGAGAAACAGTTAGGAATTTGAATTGATGCAAAATCCTTTACAAACGCCTCACAGTGGCTACCAGTGGGACGGCACCAGTCAGCGATTCTTTGAAGGTTGGTACTACCGCGTCACCTTACCAGATTGCGGACATACCTTTGCTTTCATGTACTCCCTCGAAGATCCCCTAGGCAATCAACCCCACAGCGGCGGTGCTGCCCAAATTCTGGGTCCCGAAGATAGTTACCTTTGCCGGACTTTCCCAGATGTCAACAAATTCTGGGCATCGCGGGACGTTTTAGCCTTGGGACACTGGGGCAAAACCGATTTATCCATCAAACCCGCCTACCTCCCTCCAGAGGCTTTTGAGCGTCACGTTCAGGATGGCTATCAAGCTACCGCTACTTGGCATCAGGGAGCTTTACACGATCCGGGCACGGGTTCTCAAGCGCGTTGGCAGTATGAAATTAAACCTGTATATGGATGGGGAAATCTAAATCAGCCACAACAATCAACAGCCGGATGGTTGTCTTCTTTCCCGATTTTTGAACCGGGATGGCAAATTTTGATGGCTCACGGGCTGGCAACTGGCTGGATTGAGTGGAATGGAAAACGCTACGACTTCACCAACGCCCCTGCCTACGGTGAAAAAAACTGGGGGCGCTCTTTTCCTCAAAAATGGTTCTGGCTGAATTGCAATAGTTTTGATGAGTCTTCAGATATCGCCTTAACGGCTGGTGGAGGCAGACGCGGGGTGCTGTGGTGGATGGAATCGGTGGCGATGATTGGCTTGCACTATCAAGGAAAATTTTATGAATTTGTACCCTGGAACTCGAAAGTAAGTTGGAATATCGAGCCTTGGGGCAGCTGGCAAATGCAAGCTCATAACTCCGAGTTTGAAGTTGAGTTAACCGCTACTACAAATCTACCGGGGACTCTCCTGCGTGCCCCCACGGAAAAGGGTTTAATCTTTTGTTGTCGCGACACGATGAACGGTCAAGTTGACCTAGAACTGCGCCAACGGGGTGACAAATCTAAAATCATCCTGAAAGCTGGCAGTTCTCTATGTGGATTGGAAACAGGCGGTGGCTCTTGGGAAGAAACCTGGCGGTCTACTTAAATTCAACTGGGTAATGCTGCCCTTGGGCTGCTATGATCGCCTTAGAATTGGGGCTGTAGCTCAGTTGGATAGAGCGAGCGCCTCCTAAGCGCTAGGTCGCCGGTTCGAGCCTGGCCAGTCCCGTTGTCTGCTACTCTCTAAAACAGTTAGTCGCCCAGTGGAGTGTATCTATGTGGACGCTAGCTAGGATAGGGAATTTTAACCAGTTAGCGATCGCGCTTCGTGCGTATCGCTTCCCATGTAAACACGGCTTTTTCAATTGATTGATGATCCTGAAAATTGGTGCTAGCCGACAAAAACACTTGTCTTCCAAGCCCTCGCGCTCTAAAAGTAGATATTCTCGGCTGCTAATGCTCGCTCTGCCCGTGGCGCTGTGGTTTGGTTACAAGGAAGTTAAAAAAAGCCTGGTCAAACCCCAGGCAATGTTAGTTTTGGGTGGCTCTACCTCAGCCTTGGAGCGGGAGAAGTTGGCAGCAAGAATGGCTCGTCAGCATTCAGATTTGCCCATCTGGGTTTCTTCAGGTAGCACTAACAAAGCTTACGTTAAACGGGTTTTTGCCAAAGCTGGGGTTGCCCCTAGTCGCCTGCATTTGGACTATCAGGCGGTGGATACGGTTACGAACTTTACGACGCTGGTTGATGAGTTGCAGAGTCTTGGGATCACCAGCATCTATTTAATTACCTCTGACTATCATATGCGCCGCGCCAGAGTCATTGGAGAGATTGTTTTAGGCAGTCGGGGCATTACTCTAAAGCCCGTGGTCGTGCCTTCGGACATACCGCAGGAGCCGATTGAGAAATCAATTCGGGATGGAGCCAGAGCCATTCTTTGGGTGACTACCGGCTATACGGGAGCCACCCTCGGTCAGTCATCAAATCAGATTAAGCAGGAATCGTTGCCGTTTCTTTCACCAAGACATAAGGCGACACAATCAGAGCGCTGAATCGCTTGTTTTTGTTGTCGTTCCAATCTTGTTTCTGAGCTTCGGAGGGCTTGTAAATCAATTGTTCGCTAATCCAGTGCTGCACAGAGGAAACATCATCATTAGCGATCGCTACCCCAACATCTAGCAAGTCCAGCTCTTGAGCTACGATAACCACAGCCTCCCGTTCCGCATGAGGCATCAGCCAGTTCCACTCAGCCTCATCTAGCAATTCTGCTAATTCTTCTCTTAAACCCTGCATTTTTACTTGTTTTGATTCCAGTAAATTTTATTTTAATCTATTTTATAGAAGCTGCTACTCTTCATGTCATTCCTCTAAGATTCTGCTTTCATTTCGTCAATTTCAAATAAACTGACAATGACTCCAGTAATCGGAATTGCAATAAAAATTCCGAGTAATCCTGCTACTCTAGCACCTACTAGTAAGGCGAAAAATACAACAACTGGATTAATATTAAGCGAATTTTGCATAATCCGGGGCGTGATGAAATTGTCTTGTACTTGCTGAATTATGATACAAACAACAACTACTTGAACGGCTAACCAAACACTCTGAGACAATAAAATAAGAAAAACAATACCCACCCCTAAAGTAGCTCCAATCCCAGGGATTAAATCGAATAATCCAGCAATAATTGCCAAAAGTAAGGGAAATGGTACATTTAAAATTAAAAAAACCAAAAAAGTAGTCGTAGTCAGAAATAAACATAAAACCATCTGTCCTCGAAAAAATCCGAGAAACTTGCGTTGAATGACAATGGTAAATCTATTTTGTAAATGTGCAGGAACAAGCTTAAGAATAAGCTTCCAAAGCTTTTCTCCATCTAGCAACATAAAAAAAGAAATAACGGAAATTAATATCAAATTAAGAAAATTGGCAAAAAATACTTGTATAGTCGTTAAGCTATAACCGATTCCTAACCCCAGTGATGAGACGATTTGATTCTGAAATTGTTCTTGAATTATGCTCAAATTTACTTGAACATTGAATCTTAAAAGGAATTTTTCTATTTGATAAGCCAAAGGAATTAAAGAATTTAAAAAGGTTGTTAAGCTAGAAATTAATTGTTGCCCTTGCGATACAACTGTTAAACCAACTGTGACAGTAAGACTAGCAATCACGATCATGCCTAGAATAAAGACCACGGTAACAGCAACACCGTGAGGCACAAAACGAGTTAGCGATCGCACGGGATAACTCAGTAGAAAAGCGACAATAGCTGCAAATGTAAAAATGACAATAACTGTTTCAAAGTAAGCTAAAATTTTTACAAACGCCCAGCCAGAAGCAACGAAAAGCAAAAATCTAACCAATGCCAAATTGTTCAGACGCTGCAAAAGATACTTGGCAGAAGGTTCGCTCATTTCTTTTTGGGATGGTGATTTAATCCAGAATCCTGGTGATTGACTCATTTCTTTATTGAATGAACCAATAGCCGGATATCCAGACAGATTTGGAATAACCTAATCCTACTGAAAGCGCAACTGTCAGGACATCATCCCAACGTTTTAATTTCGCCGAGAAAATCTTGTCTTTTGAAATTCTTTAACGGCCTAAATCGTGTAAAGCATGAATCGCTGTGGCGCATTTTTGCGTTACCGCCTGTAACTCATCCCGGTCTGTTGAATTAGGAGGATTAATTACCTGACCAATCCGCACCGTTACTGGCACCGGACGCGGAACCAGCGAACCTTTCTTAAAAATCGCTTCCGTACCCCACAAACTAACGGGCAGCAACGGCACCTTCGCCTTGGCGGCAATCAGCGCAGCACCTAGCTTTGGGTCTGAAATTCTGGCGTCTGGCGTCCGCGTTCCTTGTAAAAAGACACCGACCGCCCACCCTTCCTCTAGGAGAGACAGCGCCGAACGAATCGCACTCCGGTCTGCGGAACCCCGCTTGACGGGGTAAGCACCATACAACTTAATTGCCTGCTTCAAAACAGGGACTCGAAACAGTTCTTCTTTTGCCATATACGCTACGGGTCGTCGCACGCAGCAGGACAAAATCGGCGGATCGAAATCACTGGCATGATTGCTAACCACTAGAAGTGGTCCAATCGGAGGAACGTGTTCGCATCCATAAATCCGACCTCGCAGGTAGGCATGAAGCACGGGGCTGACCACCGACCACTTAAACAGGTGGTATAGAACTAAACTCGAAACAGGCTCGCGGCTTCTGCCCAGATTAGATAATTCGCTATCCACCGTACTCTCGCTGTAAACCTTTAACCACCTTGTCTGATTTTTCTCGTTCCCTGGCTGATGAGGGAAGGAGGGAATTTTTCCATTCTCTCACTCGCACGCGCTGTTGCGGTCGCCGGACTTTATTCTGCATTCGGCAACTCTGCAACACTACCCACGTTTTCCAAAGTTAAATCGGGGCAAGTACGTTTAATTAAACCCGTAAGGACTTTCCCTGGACCAATTTCCACAACCTGCGAAATTCCTTGTACTGGCAATTGTAGGGAAATTTCTCGCCACCGCACCGAGCCGGTCATCTGACGGATGAGGCGCTCTTTTAAAATATCAGCGTCCACAGATGGGACAGGTTCCACATTTGACAGCACTGGCACTTGAGCAGAATTAAATGGAACTGACTCCAAAACTACCTGGAACTCGGCGGCAGCTTCCGCCATTAAGGGAGAGTGAAAGGCTCCTGAAACATTCAAGCGGACAACACGCTTAACCTTTACTTGACTTAGCACTGCCTCCACCGCTTCTGGCGTTCCAGAGATGACGACTTGGGCGGAACTGTTGTCGTTGGCTAACACAACGTCAGGGGTCTGCTGAATTTGTTGTTCTAGCTGTTCGCGGTCAAAGCCAATCAGCGCTGCCATCATGCCATCGGACGCACTATCCATAAATTCTGCCCGACGTTTCACTAGGCGCAACCCCGCCTCAAAGTCAAAGACACCGGCGACGTAGAGAGCAACGTATTCTCCCAGACTGTGACCGGCAACGAGGTTAGGTTGATGTCTCCCAGCTTGCATTCGATCCGCTAAAATGCTTTCTACCACATACAGGCTGGGCTGGGTATAAAGAGTGCGGGATAATTTATCTTCCTGACTCTGACAGATTTCTGGTACAGACCAGCCTAAAATTTGCTCGGCTTGCTCAAATTTAGCCTTTGCCTCTGGCAAGTCTAATAAATCCACTCCCATTCCGATTGCCTGAGAACCTTGCCCAGGAAACACCCATGCGGTCTTTGTCATTGGTCATTGGTAATTGGTAATTCGTAATTGGCAATTAGCAATAGGTAATTGGAGAAAAGTTTTCAGTTTTAGAGGCGCAATTGATCGCGTCTGAGTTTTGACTTCAAGAATTTCTTTCTTGCCTTAAAACTCAATCCTTAACACTCCTAACTTTCATTACCCATTACCAATCCACCTATCGAAAATTATTGGAGGCAGAGAATCTCCGACCTCCGCAAAATTCAAAATCTAAAATTGATTTATCTGCCCCATTGGAAAATCGCTGCGCCCCACGTTAGACCCGCGCCAAAGCCGGAAGTTGCAATCATGTCTCCTGGTTTAATTTTGCCTTCTCGCACAGCTTCATCCAGCGCTAAGGGAATGGAAGCAGCAGAAGTATTGCCGTAGTTAGCAAGATTGCTAATGACTTTTTCAGCAGGAATCTTTAAGCGTTGGGCGACGGCATCAAGAATTCGCTGATTGGCTTGATGTAAAAGCAACCAGTCAATTTGTTCAATGCTGATATTTGCGCGAAACATTGCTTTTTCCAGCACTTCCGGCACTTTTTGCACGGCAAAGCGATAAACTTCCTTACCGTTCATGGTGATGGGGTGGTAAGTGCCAGCTTGGACGTTGATCCCAGGAACCAGTTCTTTAGGCTGTGCCGTGTAGGCTAGGCTGAGGGATTTGTGCTGGGTTCCATCACTGCGGAGTTCAAATCCCAGCAGGCGATCGCGATCGCTCGCCTGCATGACAATGGCACCAGCACCATCCCCAAATAACACGCAGGTTCCCCGATCTGACCAATCTACCCAGCGCGACAGAATATCAGCCCCAATCAGCAAGACATTTTGATAGACGCCGGTGCGGATAAACTGCGATGCCGTAACTAGACCAAAGACAAATCCAGAGCAAGCGGCTGTTAAATCAAAAGCTACCGCCCTAGATGCTCCCAGTTGAAACTGAATTGCTGAGGCACTCCCGAACAAATCATCGGCAGTTGAGGTTGCCAGAATAATTAAATCCAGGTCTTCTGGGGCGATCCCAGCCATTACGATCGCTCTTTGTGCCGCGAGTGTGGCGATCGAACATAAGGACTCCTCACCCGCCAGCCGTCGCTGACAAATCCCGGTGCGGCTGGCGATCCAATCATCGGAAGTATCTACCAGCTGAGTGAGTCCATGATTATCCAGAGAACCTGAGGGGATCGCAGAGCCGCTTCCGGTAATGGCGACGCCGACGCCTGTTTGTTGCAACATTGCTCTCCATGCTTGCTGGGGTCTTTAGGTATCAGCTATCAGCATTTTAGCTTTTAGCTAAATCGATTAATTCTAAACGATCGACGCTGGAATGTCACATTTTACACTTCATCCTTCATACTTGTTGCTATTCGCCGATTGCCGATTGTTTAGCACTGATATCTTGAGACTGAATTCGCTCCAGTACCTGGTTATCAACAGCTTCTTTCGCGATGCGAATCGCGTTGAAAATTGACGGAGCCTGGGAGCTACCGTGGCTAATAATACAAATGCCTCCTACCCCCAACAACAAGCAACCGCCATGTTCCGCGTGGTCGACTCGCTGCTTTATTCGCCGCAAGTTTGGTTTCAACAGAGCCGTGCCGACTTGCCCGCGCAGTCCTTGAGGTAACTCTTCCTGGAGGATTTGCAATACTGCCTCACCAACGGCTTCAGCAAATTTCAACAAAACATTCCCGGCAAAACCATCGCAAACGACCACATCAAAATTACCCGTCAGGACATCTCGCCCTTCGGCATTGCCAGTAAAGCAAATTTGCGAATTCTCTTGCAGCCTTTGGTAAGTGCGAACCGCTAGATCGTTCCCCTTACATTCTTCTTCACCAATGTTGAGTAAGCCGACTTTAGGAACGTCTACACCCAGCACATACTGGCTGTAAATCGATCCCATCAGTGCGAACTGCTCCAAAAATTTAGGACGACAATCGACATTTGCGCCGACATCGAGAATTAGCACTGATTTACTAGCTACCATCGTTGGCAAAACTGCTCCGATGGCGGGGCGGTCGATCCCCCGAAGGCGTCCCAGTCGCAGCAGAGCAGATGCCATAGCGGCTCCTGAATGACCCGCTGACACTACTGCTTGGGCTTGTTTTTGTTTTACCAAATCCATTGCTACGTTGATCGAAGCCTTGGGCTTGCGTTTT
Source organism: Coleofasciculus sp. FACHB-542 (assembly GCF_014695825.1). NCBI lineage: Bacteria > Bacillati > Cyanobacteriota > Cyanophyceae > Coleofasciculales > Coleofasciculaceae > Coleofasciculus > Coleofasciculus sp. FACHB-542. The sequence goes on from NZ_JACJPB010000019.1 coordinate 149,932, forward strand.
AAACCACTTAGAGGCTCCTCGTGCATTTCAATTGTGCCCTCAGAAGGCACAATTTGAGGAAGATGAGAACTGGTGTGTTGCCCTAGGGAAGCTTCAATCTGATGAGGATCGCCCACCAGCAAAACCTCTACGTCTAATTCTTCCTGTGCCCTAAGCGCTCCAGCAACGATTTCGGCGGGGGCGTGGTCGCCACCCATAGCGTCAATTGCGATCCGTGCGCGAGTCGATCCCATTGATCAAAGTGATATAAACCTTAAAAATTCTACCAGTACCCGATGACTCGTGGAGAAACCGGGGCCAATCCGGGAGGATGAAACAGGACGCAGGAAGGATAAATAAAAGAATGCTGAAAAAAATGGTACTCCTAAATAGGTAAAGATAGAGAACTAGTTGTCCCACGGGAGAGTTTATCCATTTTCGCTTGCTCACCGATTACTCATTCCTTGTCCCTGCTTGTGCTTTACCTATACGCGAACTCCCGAAAAAATATCTTCATTCTGGCGGAAGCAATTTCCGCCTTGGGCTTTTTTTGTAGCTTGCACATCCGGCAGGCTCTTTGTTTAGTGAATAAAGGAAAGTGAGGAATGTTGCAATTATTTGGCTCTGGATTGGTAGCGCTGTGGATGAATATGGCTGGGGTAAAAACAACAGAGATAGATACTACCCAACTGGCTGCGTGGCGGGGAGTTCCTTTGTTTTCCCTCTCGATGGCGACCGATCCGGTAGCTGAAAACACCATGCGGCAATATTTGAAGGGCTGGAGCGCTAAAGGCATGGGGGAGGCGGCTCAAGGGGTGTGGATTCAGTCGGGTTCGATGCCCTTGGCAACTCATCAGGGAAATATTCCCTTACCGGCAGCTTCTTTGACCAAGATTGCGACTTCTGCTGCTGCGCTGGAGACTTGGGGTCCAGGCCATCAGTTTGAAACCTCAATTGGCACAACCGGACCTGTGAGAAATGGAGTTTTGCAGGGAGATTTGGTGATTAATGGCAGTGGCGATCCCTTTTTTGTGTGGGAAGAAGCGATCGCTCTGGGGAATGCCTTAAATAAACGGGGCATCCGCCGCATCAACGGCAATTTGGTGATTGTGGGCGATTTTTACATGAATTACCAATCCCACCCTTATATGGCGGGTCAGATGCTCAAACAAGCATTTAACCCCACCTCGTGGCCCAGAGATGCCCAATATCTATACAACTTAATGCCCCCAGGAACGCCAAAACCACAAATTGCGATCGCGGGTTCGGTCAAAGTTTCGTCAATTGCAATTCCCAAGCAAATTTTGTTGTTGCGTCATCGCTCAATGTCCTTGGCACAAATCCTCAAGGAAATGAACATTTACAGTAACAACGACATGGCAGAGATGCTGGCAAAAGCCCTTGGGGGGGCACCTGCCGTCGCTCAGTTGGGGGCTACGTCTGCCGGTGTCCCCCAACAAGAAGTTCAACTGGTAAATGGCTCTGGGTTAGGGGTAGAAAATCGCATCTCGCCCCGCGCTGTTTGCGGCATGCTAACGGCGATCGAAAGTTCTTTACAACCCCATCAGCTAACGGTAGCTGACCTCTTCCCGATATCGGGACGCGATCGCCGGGGAACGATGGTATCTCGCCACATCCCCACAGGCACGATTATCAAAACTGGCACCCTGCGCGATGTCAGCGCCCTTGCTGGGGTAATGCCGACACGCGATCGCGGTCTGGTTTGCTTTGCGATCATCAACCGGGGTGGTGATGTCGATGGTTTTAGAAAACAGCAAGACCAAATACTTCAAAAACTGGTGCAACGATGGGGCGTTCCCCCCACTCTACCAGCAGCGATTCTTCCTAGCACTGGGCGAGCTGATATTGCTGGATTTCTCGGTGACGCCAGTCGCAATGAAATTCTCTCAGATTTTCAAGCGCGACGATAATATCGCACAGCACTCCTAATGATTCGTGAAGGCAAGATCCCCGACTTTCCAAGAAGGCGGGGATCTCAACCACTGGCATCTCACAACTCAAATAGGATTGCTATACCATTTTGGTTATTATGACCCTCGCTTACCGATTCAAGGAATAATTTCCGTCACCACCCGGCTACTACCACCGCTAGCACCACCGCCACCCGTGACAACAACCGTTTGACCTTGAAACTTACCGACTGCTCTGGAACCCGTCAAGTGCAGCGGCGGGTCAACTTGTTGATGATAAATTACATTGCCTTGAGCATCAAATTCTTCAGTCGGAATATTCCAAGTCACCTGATTGGCGTAAAGTTGGGATTTATTCCGACTGCCAACGCCTTGGACGCCACCAACCAGACGAGCCACTTTTCCCTTCAGATCTACCTGACCCCGGTTCCCCGTCAGCGTCACTTGCTGCTGCTGATGCACCACTTTCACGGGTTGGTCTGACGTAACCATTTGTGTGTCTAAGTTCCAGGTGACAGAATTTCCAGCGATTTGCACCGGCGGCTCTAAAGAAGTCATCTGAACATTCTTTGTCAGCGTTGCCATCTTCGTTTTCAGGTTTACCTGACCAGAATCTCCTGCTGCTTGCTCTGTCACGCGATTGCCTGTGTAGCGGTCAATCTGGATGCGGCGATCGCCAACTACCATCTGCTGGGGAATTTGCCACACTAAATGCTCGGTTCTCATTTGTACCGCTGGGTCTTTCGATGTTGCGACAATTTGACCCAATAATTCCATATGCTGCGACCGACTAAAATATCGTCCTTCCTTCGCTGTTGCCACCATCTTTTGATGGGTGCCGACGAGATTTTGACGCACGATCACAACGTCTTCCTTTGGTCGCCACTCTAATTCATTCCCTTTTAAAACTGCCCCATTCCGAGGGTCTGTGGCAACAATCTGACCCTTCAGAAAGATTTTTTTACCATCCTCTTGAACTTCGCCACTATCTGCGGTGATTTGCATAATCATTTTTCCATCTTGGAACAAATCCCCGCTAGGATTTTGGATGCGAGCAGCTTTCTTATCTTTGGTATAAACTGCCTGCTTTGCCTTCACTTTCCACAAAGGTTGTCCCTTCTCATCTGCCTGATCCAGAGTCACATTTTGGAATACTAAACTCCCCTCAAAATCTGTCACGGAAGCAGTATCTTTCTGCAATTTTTTTTCCGTGCGTTTTTCAGTATTACAAGCACTAACTAAAAAAGTGAATAATAAAAAATAAATAGGCAAAAGAAATAATTTTTTGCGAGGAGCTACTTTTTTCATTTCTATTGCCTATTTATGTCTTTATTTCTTAGGTTGCGTTATCTATCTTCTTGGTCATCCATAAAGCCAATGCCCGACAGTGGACGGTAAGTATAATTTTGTCTGGGCGTCTTTTGGATATCTTCTTTGATGCTATCCAGGTCAATGTATCGATCTGATACATTGATTAAACTATCGCTGGTCATGGAGCGCAAACTGACCACTTCCACTCGGACACCCCGATAGCTAACGGCATCCACAGCGTAAGCTAAATCCCCATCCCCGCTGACGAGAACAGCGGTATCGTAAGACCCCACTAAAGCCATCATATCGACAGCAATTTCCACATCCAAGTTGGCTTTTTTCGAGCCATCCGGCAGCTGTACCAAGTCTTTGGCAATGACTCGGTATCCATTGCGACGCATCCACAACAGAAAACCCTGTTGTTTTTCATTCGTGCGATCGACGCCGGTGTAAAAGAAAGAGCGTAACAAGCGAGATCCAGCGGTTAAGCGGCACAGCAACTTGGTGTAATCAATTTCTATACCGAGCTGTAGTGCTGCATAAAATAGATTTGATCCATCGATAAAAATGGCTACACGACCGCGATTTTCTAAAACCTGTTCTGGAGTAAATACAGAGTCGTTACTGCTGAAATTATTCAACATGATTGTTATGCCTCGATTTTTTTATGAAAAAAGCAATTAGCGATTTTGATGAACTTTTAGCTTTTGAGAGAGCGGTCTGTACCAGAGTTTTTACTTTTGTATGTATCAGCACCCGATGGTCAATCCGCCAACAGCCAACAGCTATTAGCTACTAAGACGAAACTCTTCAGGGGAGTTCCAGCCTTGGAAAAACAGGTCTGGCTTCACCTAAAGCTTGTCTTGCAGTTAGTGTTCCCCAAGTGGCATGAGCGGAAAACGCAGCCGAAACATCTATTAACGTTTTGTTATTAAAGTCAATTGAAAAACCTAGCTGTTGGTAAATGTCACTACTGATGGTAGGAATAATCGGTGATAGCAGATAAGCTGCTAGTCTAACAGATTCTAGAACCGCATACAGGACTTGTTCGACGGCCTGTTGTTGCCCTTGCTTATATAAAGTCCAAGGAGCTTGATCGTCAATAAATTTGTTGCTGGCTCGAATTAGAGTGAAAATATCTGCGATCGCATCACTAAACGCCAGAGATTCATAAGCTTGAGCAACGCGATCGCCTAAACTAAGGCCAATTGCTTTAATTGTGTTATCTGCGGGGATGTTTTCAGCTAAGCAGTCAGGCACGATGCCATTGCAATATTTCTTTGCCATGTTCATCGTCCGATTGAGTAAATTGCCCAGATCGTTTGCTAAGTCAGCATTGAGGATATTGATAAACCGAGTTTCGTTGAAATCTCCGTCTTGCCCAAATTCAATCTCCTTGAGAAAATAGTAACGAATAGCCTCAGCTCCGTAACGTTCGACTAAAGCGATGGGATCGATCGTATTACCAACCGTTTTACTGATCTTTCGCCCGTCTTTTGTCAGGAAGCCATGTCCAAATATTCGAGCGGGTAGCGGCAGATCCGCTGACATTAACATGGCAGGCCAATAGACCGCGTGAAACCGCAGAATGTCTTTACCAATCAGGTGCATATTAATCGGCCACCACTTGGATAAAGCATTCTCTAGCGTCGGTTCGCTATCTGGTTCGAGCAACGCCGTGACATAGCCCAGCAAGGCATCAAACCAGACATAGATGGTGTGGCTGGGATCGACGGGTATAGGGAAGCCCCAGTCTAAATTCACTCGCGAAATGGAGAAATCTTGAAGCCCCTGACTGACAAAGCTCAAAACTTCATTGCGGCGAATTTCTGGCTGGATAAAATCTGGTTGCTGGCGATATAAGTCTTCCAGCTGGCTTTGGTACTTAGAGAGGCGAAAAAAGTAGTTTTGTTCATCCCGCCACTCGACTTCTTTGTTGGGGTGGAGGGGGCAGTGGTGTCCTTCTAGAAGGTCGCGTTCCTCTTTGAATTCCTCGCAGGAGACGCAATACCAGCCCTTTTGTTGCCCCAAATAAATGTCGTTTTTTTCCCAGACGCGCAGGAAAAACTCTTTAACAATAGCTTGATGGCGAGAGTTCGTCGTGCGGATAAACCGATCGTACTGGATATTGAGTTTTTGCCAAAGGACATCGAATCCAGCCGCAATTTCATCCGAGTGAGCTTGCGGTGAAAGCCCTTTGGTTTCTGCTGTGCGCTGAATTTTCTGCCCATGCTCATCCGTGCCGGTAATCAACAGCACAGACTTTCCCCGGAGCCGTTCAAACCGAGCCACCACATCCGCCGCCATTGTTGTATAAGCGCTGCCAATGTGGGGTACGTCGTTCACATAATACAGTGGTGTAGTAATTGCAAATGAATTTTTACTTGTATGATTAGCACTCATAAATATAAAAAACAACCCCTTTCTTGCTTTTGATCATATACTTCGGGCTGCAATTTTGTATCTTTTCGTTATCTTGTCTTGAGAGTTCCACTTAGCTCCGGGAAATATAAGTATAAAATGTTACTTTTCCTTGACAAAATTAAAATTGTAAAAAATCTTTACCAGCGATTTCTACCCTGAGAGATTCGTATAGGTGAGGAAGTTACGTTAATAATTGTATTAAGAAAAGTTAAGTTATGGGGCGATCGATCGCATCTGCTCAACGAATAAAGTCCAGGCTTGGTAAAAAGTGGAGAATGAACTCAAGAGTCAAGATTCAGTCTACCTCTAGACTCTAGCCATTTATAATCAAGGCGATTGCCTGTTGACTGTAGCGATCGCGCTTCCTGCAAGAAAGCCTATAGAAAGCATGTCTTCAGATAACCCATTACAGATTTCTCGCTTGCTGATGAAGGCAATGGGAACGCAGATGTATATATACCATCAGGATCGCGTTCCTCAAGAAGGTGGCGTTTTAGTGGTGAGCAATCATCGCAGCGTCATGGATGCGCCAATCCTGATGGCAGCTTTAAATCGTCCGATTCGCTTTGCCTGTCATCACTACATGGGACAAGTGCCCGTGATGCGGGAGATTGTCAATCAACTGGGTTGTTTCCCTTTGGAGACGCCAGAACACCGCCAGCAAGATTTCTTTAACAAGGCAATCAGCCTGTTGCAGTCCCAGCAGGTGGTTGGGATATTTCCAGAAGGTGCCCAACCAATGGTAAGCCTAACCCAGCCGAATGAAATGAAAACCTTTCATCGGGGATTTGCTCATTTAGCTTTGCGAGCGCCGGTGCAAAATTTGGCAATTTTACCCGTGGCGATCGCATCCCAGGAAGAAACCAATAACTCGGCAATCCCTCTGCGATTATTAAGTTTATTTGACCCTTCCGAACCCCTATTTAAACAGGCAGGCTGGCATCCGATGGTCGTTTACCGTCGATCTAGCATCCTAATTGGGCGTCCCTGTTGGATTACGTCTCAAGTGCGGGAACAATATCAAGGAAAACAAGCCAAAACTGCTGTTGCCAGTCTTATCAATTACTGTCAGGAAGAAATTGCTGGTTTACTTCGTCAAGTTTGGTATTAGTTCGCAAGGATGGGAGTCTGCCATAGAATAAGAATTAATACCTACGTCTACAGGTAGATGGCTTAAGGGTAGGCAAATGGGCAAAGTCCGCTCTCAGTATCCGTCGCCTTCAAGAATTTAGACTTGCCTAGTTTTTCACCGAAGTGTCTTGAGTCCTCGAATCGTTCGCATCCGCCCCAAAGAAAGCAATAAATTTTTGACCTGTTGTTTTTAAATGGACATTACGAAATGCCAGACGTAAAAAGCCATCCTTGTTTTCTCACCCCCAGGCTGTTTAATCCAGACTGCCCGCTGTTCGTGTTCCTCCCAGGCATGGATGGCACGGGTCAATTGTTGCGAGCGCAGACCGAGGGGTTAGAAGCAGCCTTTGATATCCGTTGTTTGGTCATCCCAGCCGATGACTTGACCAGCTGGGACGATCTAACCGATCAAGTGGTAGCGCTGATTGAAGCAGAAGTAGAAAAACAACCTAATCGGTCAGTTTATCTGTGCGGCGAGTCATTTGGGGGCTGTTTGGCGATGAAAGTAGCGTTGCGATCGCCCGAACTATTTGACCGAATTATTTTGATCAACCCCGCTTCTTCCTTTAATCAGCGACCTCTGCTAGCTTGGGGATCGCTGGTGAGCGGCTGGATACCGGAAGTCCTCTACCGAGTGGGATCGGTGTGGTTATTGCCGTTTTTAGCTCATTTAGAACGGGTTGCACCGCGCGATCGCCGCGCCCTTCTAGACGCTATCCACTCCGTACCCCCAAAAACTGTCCTTTGGCGACTGTCCCTCATCAGAGATTTTGATGTTGATGCTTCTCAATTACGTCGCATCACCCAACCTACCCTGGTGATTGCTGGAGGTACAGACCGACTACTGCCCTCTGTAAGTGAAGCTCAGCGCTTAGCTTCTTGCCTACCCGACGCGGAAATGGTCATACTGCCGAAGAGCGGTCATGCTTGTCTTTTAGAAGCTGATGTCAACCTCTACGCAATTATGAAAGCTGAAAATTTTTTAGAAAGTCGGGATAAAGTTTCCCTATTGGCGGTTTCTTAGCGAGCCGTCATTCAGCAGGAGATATGAATTGAATAAAAGCTTGTCATTTTGTACGCTGGGAACCGACCTCGTGTCTATTTGTTCTGCACATTAAGAGCCTGCTGTTTGAAGTCCAAAACTGAATACTCAAACGGGTGTGATGGGTAGAGCGGCAGGAAAACTTATCCTAAAAACAATTCAGTTCGTCTACGTTGTGATGAGTCATTTGCTTTTACCAAGGATTGCCAATCATTGTAAAAGCAGACCAGTAATAAGGATGGGAGAGGACTTGATTTCCGATTCCTAGCAATTGGGGTGGCAAAGAGATATCCCCATTGCGAGTCCGTAACTTTCCTCCTTCCAGTCGCACTTGCCCCCTGAGCATCGCTAACTGAGATTGACGTAGCGCCTCTGCCTTAATCGGAGCTGTTTTTAGTTCCTCGTAGAATTCTGCCATTAGTCCTAGAGTTCCCTCATCGCTGACGTACCACAAACTTGCCAACGCCGATTTCACCCCTGCTTGCACCGCTAATCCCGCAAACCCCAACTCTGCCTGCTCGTTCCCCACTGCTGTGCGACAGGCACTCAGCACTAATAGCTCTACTGGTGGGTTGTCCCAACCCAGTTCCCGCCACTGATCGAGTCGCAACTTGGTGTCCCATAACTGAATATAGGAGTTGCTGGGAGAACCTGAATTAAACTCTCCGTGAGTTGCCAGGTGTACAATCTCAAACGGCTGTTGTTGACGCTGCGCCTTCAGATTCTTTAGCGTAAAATCTTCATTGAGAAAGGACTTGCCTTTCCACAGATAGGGCACGATTGCTGATAATTCCCTCGGTACTGCTGGTAAAGGATTTTTATCCGTAAATTTTGAGATGCCCATTGCCAAAACTTGAGCATTTTTCAAACTCTGATAGTGAGTATCGGTGAGGCTAAGGCTGGGCATCAAACCAACGCTGTAGCGCTCAAGGATAAACCCTTTACCATCGTGGAGGGCAGCGATGGGGATCGTGCGTAGACCCTCGTCCATGAGGAAGACAAGATTCTGAATATCGAGTCTTTGCAGATCTTTCTCTAGCGGTGCTAGCAGCCATTGATACATCTGCTGAGAGGATACTAGGTAGCCACGAGCGCTTTTAACGTTGGTCACTTGCGTCTGGAATTGGTTAGCAAGTTTGAGAACTTTTTGGCGGGTTGCGCCTGTGAGTCGTTTCCGAATCGGTTGTCTATCTGCCGTCACTAGTACGAGTTCCAGCTGATCTTGATAATTTTCCGTTTTTTGCGGTTCTAGGCTGTCAGGATTAATGGAATGATCAATTGAGGAAGATGGGCTTTTTGCCTCATTTGCTACCGCAGTTGTGGGAGTAAAAACAGCGTAAATGAGTGCCGCTTTGATACCGCTAGATGCTTCAATGCTTTGCAGGGTACTACGGGCATCGGAAAGGCTCCTTGTGGGGGTATCGCTTACGCCTAGATATTGTTCATATTCCTGGGTGAAGGGTTCGTCAATTTGAGCCAACGCAGAATCAACTTCAACCAAGGACTGACTGGTATTGGCCGGAGGGGAAAGCGAAGTAGTCTCCTGCGGTTGTGATGCTTCTTGCTGTGGGATTTCGACGGGCAGTGAGGGGGTTTGAGCAGGGATAAAATCGGGAGTAGGGCTGAAGGTGATGATTTTAATGTTGCCCTGGATGTAAGTGTCCGGCGGTACGGGTACTGAAAAGATTGTGGCAATCGTATTAGTTGCCCCACTGGTTATCGATCCAGCTGTCCCGTTGATGGTGGCATTCCCAACGACGAAGGGAGTGGTCGTGCTGCCACTGTGACGGATGGTGATGTCACCGCCGTTGGTTCCACCAGCGGTCGAAATACTGGAATTTAGGCTATTGCGGTCTGTAAACGTGCCTGTAGCCCGAAAGAATTTACCAGCAGTGATATTAACAGTTCCGCCAGTGCCACTTCCCAGACTTTGGGCATTGATGGTACGGGTAGTAATGTTGCCGTTGTTAGCAGTTAAGGCGATCGCTCCCCCATTCCCACTCTGCGAGTAAGAAGACAACTTTTCGGTATCGATCGATCCCGTAGTGCTGTTGAGCGCGATCGCTCCCCCATTCCCACTCTGCGAGTAAGATTCTAGATTGCCGGTGGTGATGTCCCCGGTGGCAGAAAAGGTTATGGCACCCCCCGTAAAGGTTGTCGAGGCGTTAATGACCGATCCAGTGCTGATGCCTCCCGTTCCTGATATCAGCGTGATGTCGCCGCCTTTGCCAAAACCACTATAAGATCTTGCATTCAAATTGCTGGTGGTAATGTCGCCCTTGGCAGAAAAGTTGAGCGCCCCTGCATCGCCATACTGAGAGTCAGAATACACCTCTAAAAGTGAAATTTTTCCAGTATTACTCGTGAGGGTGATGCCACCCCCCGTGCCGAAACCATAAGTGCCAGAATCTAAAGTGCCAGTCGTGATGTCACCGCTGGTAGAAACAGCGATCGCTCCTCCATCGTTATCAACTGACCAAGATTCCACGTTACCTATCGTAATATTGCCATTGGCTTCGAGGGTGACAAATCCCCCGTAGGCTTCAGAGGAGGTTGTATCTAAAAACCCGGTATTAATGGCTCCCTGGTCACTGTAGATAGAGATATCACCCCCATCGTTATCAACTGACCAAGATTCCACGTTACCTGTCGTAATATTGCCACTGGCTTCAAGGGTGACAAATCCCCCGTAGCCTTCAGAGGAAGTTGTATCTAAAAACCCGGTATTAATGGCTCCCTGGTTACTGTAGATAGAGAGATCACCACCATCACCCTTCACTGACCAAGATTCCACCTTACTGGTGGTAATGTTGCCATTGGCTTCAAGGTCAATTGCGCCCCCAAAACCTTCTAAGGAAGTTGCATCTAACGCCCCAGTTTGGATAGTTCCCTGGTCACTGTAAAGATAAATATCACCAGCATCCCCACTGTTTGAGAAAGCGTTCAAGTCAGCGGTAGTAATGTTGCCTTTTGCATCAAATGCGATCGCGCCCCCATCACCACCCTTTGAATTTGATCGTACTTGTTGGGTGTCGATCGTTCCTGTATAGCTTGTCAGAGAAATTTTTCCCCCATTGCCATACCCATTTGAAAAAGCATGAATGTAGCTGGTGTTAATGTTGCTACCAGCGGTAAGGGTGATGTTTCCCGTAATGCCTGCACTCAGACCATAAGATCCTGTGTTGAGGATACCAGTGGTAATGTTGCCCTGAGGGGCAAATAAGTTAATCGAACCCGCATCATTAGTCTGGGAGTAGGAGAATAAGTCTCCACTTGTGATGCTTCCCCCACTGCTAATAACGGTGATGTCACCCCCAATCCCAGAATCATAGGAGCGAGAATCTAGACTGCCCGTGGTAATGTTTCCATTGGCAAACAGGGCAATCTCTCCAGAAAAACCATAATCTGACCAAGATTGCAAGGTTTTTGTTGTAATTTCTCCAAAAGCCATCAGCGCGATCGCACCGCCATTGCCGTCAAAAGTGGTTGCGTCTAAGATGCCAGTATTAATGCTTCCTGCTTTGCTAGAGAGGACAATATCCCCGCCATCGTCTTCAACTGACCAAGATTTCAAATCACCAGTGGTAATATTGCCGAAAGCATTCAAGGCGATCGCGCCGCCGTTATCGCTATAAGCGCTAGTATCAAGCTTGCCTGAACTAGTATTGATACTGCCGAGGAAGCTGGTTAGCGTAATCTGACGACCGGAATTGATGATATTGCCAGTCGTGATATTTTGGTTGGCTAACAGGGTAAGCGTCGCGTTATCATCTCCGGCGAGAGTATAACCTGTCGTGGTTATAGAACCAGAACCTACGGGCGATCGCACGGTGACTGGATCGAAGAAGGTGGTGTTGCCAGCCAAAGTGATTGCACCGCTGCTATCTGCCCGTCCGATGATGATTTGAGAAAACCCATTTTCTAAAAAATTGAGTTCGCTGGTGTTGAGATTTAAGCGGTTGTCGTTGACTGTCCCGCCAATGGTAATACCCAAACTGGAAGTCAGAGGCTGCAATTGAAGCGTACCGCTGCCCTTAATTTGCGGGGTGCCAGGATTCGTGGAGTCAATAAAATTAATTTCATTAGCGGTAAGAGTGATATTACCGCTACCCCCAATTCCAGTCGGATTAATGCTGCTGTCTTGTAAGAGAATGCCTGCTGCATCAATCGCACCAGTGCCATTGAGGGTAATCGCCCCTGTCCCAACAGATTCCACGACGCTTTCAGAGACAATAATAATCTCGTAGCTGTCGCTGCCCGTTCCCTTGACAGTGCCAGACAGATTAATATTTCCAGCTTGCGATCGCACTCTGCCGCTTCCATAAACAGCCGTTCCATCCTGACTTCCCGCCCCAGTGCCGCTGGTGCCTGTCAGGGTAAGATTCCCGCTATTGGATTGCACGATGCTGCCAATCGTGCCAATCGAAATGCCGTCATTGTTGAAACCCTTTCCGTTACTGGTACCGATTAGGGTAACGTTCCCCGCCCCAGTGGATGCTACATTGCTACCTGTAGAGACCTGAATTCCATGATTGGCAGCACCAGTTCCGTTACCAGTACCCTGAATATTAATATTTCCATCCACGGAACTCACTTTAGAGTTTTGGATGATTTCTATGCCGTCATTTGCATTTGTTCCACTTCCAGGCAAACCCGTTAGGGTAATCGTTCCGGTTCCGGTTGATTGCACTGCACTGTTGTTTTGAAGCGAAATCCCGTTGTTGGTAGTACCAGTAACACTAAGAAATCCTGTGCCCGTCAGGTTAATATTGCCGCCTTGGACATTAATAATGCTGTTGTTGAGCAGAATGCCATTGGTGTAGGTGGCATTTCCTCGACCAACTCCTGTAAGATTGCCGCCGTTTGTACTAATCGTGGCATTGGTGAGGGCGATCGCGCCGCTACCGTTGGTGTCATTATCAGCAAAAAGATTGACATTCAGCTTGCCGCTACTGGAAGCGATCGCTCCATTCAGAATAATGTTGTTGTTAGCTTGTAGAGTAAGCGCGGCATCTCCCCCAGATGTCTTGCTAATAAAAGCATTGCTATTTTGAGTAATATTCCCGGCACCTGGAGAACCAGAAGCAGTTGCCGTGTCGAGGATGACGCTAGTGCCAGTATTCAGGGCAGCATTAATATTGGCAACATCCACCGTATTCGTGCCAATCGCACCGCCGCCACTATTCACAATCGTGATATCGGTCGGGTCAATCAGCCAAGTACCACCGATTCCCTGAGGCGCACTTGCATCCGGCGTACTGACGAGATTGAGAAACTGTTTGCTAGAAGTTTCAATCAATCCACCATTTCCAGAATAAATGCCTCCCCGTGCCGTTAGTGTCCCGTAAATGCTAGCTGTATCATCTGCAAAAACAATGACTTTTCCACCATTGCCATATTGCAGTGCGTCGGCAGAAATCACCGAGTCGCTGCTAACCAATGTTTGTAAGGCATTTGGCACTTTGCCTTGACCCTGATAATCACCGCCAATTAGTACCGCACCGCCGCCATTGGTGCCCGAAGCGTTGATATTGCCACTAATGACACTCGCTTGGTTGCCGAAGACATAGACGGTGCCGCCGGTTTGACCCGATACATTCAGAGTGCCGGAAGCAATGGCAGTACCTGGTTGTGTGCCAATTTCAGCACCAGAAGCGGTCAACCGTACCGTGCCATCGCTATTGACGGTTAATCCCGTGGCATTCGCAAGCTTTCCGCCCGTTAGCAGCGCAGGGAGGGAAAGGGGAGTAAAGGGTAGCGCGGCTGTATTCGAGGTAGGTAGCGGTTGAATTTCTAAACTTAGTGGACTGCCGGGTAGACTCAGCCGCACTAATTTCTCACCCGGTATACCGACTACAGCAATTTGCCCCCCAGTTGCCGTCATCTGCCCCGTAGTAACTGCCGTGCCACCTAACAGGGTTAAATTCCCCGATACTGCCAAATTCCCCGCATTGATAATGCTTCCTGGTTGAGGAGTGTTAAAAATAAACTGGTTGGGCGTTCCGACCAATGTAGCGTAGTCATTCGCACCAATTGCATTAAACCAATTACTGCCAAGACCGATACCTGTGGCAGTGGTGACGGTAAATGAAGCAGGAACATTTAGGCTGGCATGAGAACCGAAAATAATCCCCGCTGGATTCATCAAGAACAGGTTAGAGTTTCCTCCCGTAACTTGGATTAATCCATCGATATAAGAAGCATTTCCACCTGTAACGCGCCCTAAGATATTTTGAATATTAGGGTTAGCAAGAAAGTTCGCAATTTCCCCAGAATTTAACCCTAGCTGCTCAAAGCTATGAAAAAGATTTGCCTGATCTTTTGAAAGCGTGCCGCCGCTAATGTTAAGACGATTCCCATCTGGAGTAACAATTGTGCCGGTGCCGTCAGCCGCTGGGGTAATCGGCTGTGCTTGTACTGGTTGAAGCGAGTTAGCGATCGCTGTTAGTGAAAACACTACCAGTAACAGCCTTATATTTCTAACGGCTGACATAGTTATGCACTTACCCTGTTGTCAATATCCCTAAAGTAACATTGACAGATTCAACGTGTTAGGAATGCTTTTATTTGTTTTAGCTCCTAAGAGCGATCGCCATCTGTAAATAAATAAAATTGTCTGGCTTCCAGACGGCTCAATATTGGGAAGCCAAACAATTTTGTATCTTCTCTATTCTATTGATTGTGCTGATTATGCGATCGCGGGTTTGAGTCCCCGCTCGCCTATCAACAATTTTTAACGGAAGTTGCCTGGATTCAGTCGAGGATTGGCTCGATTCGAGCGCATAGGCACTCCGCCTTTCAACTGGGTGCCGGTGCCACCATCAGCTCGATCTAAGAAAGGTCGCAAGTTAACGCTTTGTGACCTACGGCTGGAGCGATTTGTGCTGCCGCCGAGGGAAGATAAGCCCAAGTTTAATAGATCGTTGAGCATTTGAGCATCCCGACCCCCAACAAAGGTATTGACGCCCTCTGTCACCTGTCCGCTGTCAGCAATGCTGATATTTTGGAAAACGCGATCGCGGATTAACTGCGGATTTTCACCGGGAGGTACAGTCAGGACAATCCGACAGTCTGGATTTTTCTGAGTCGTGATGCAAACAACGTTGTAGTTATTTTCCACCGATGCCCGCATTTCCTGAAGACCATCGGGTCGATAAGATTCTAATCTGCGACTAATTTCGTTACAGCGTCTCTCCGCAGTCCAACCACCGCCTAAAGGAGTGGGAGTTGCCCAAGCATAAGCTTGATCGGGTTGACTTTTCGGGTGATACATCACCATATACTGACTGTTCGTTAGCTGGCAGGTAAACCGTGGCTTGTTAGCAGTTGTACTATTCTCTGATTCCGTTCCTGAGCTAGTGGTGCTATCTGGACTCCCATCGGTGTCTACCACAACATCCCCATCCGAGGTCTGAGTATTCTCATTTTCGACACCCGGTAGTTGCGCTTGCTGAATAGAACCTGCAAAGGCGATACCGCTATTCAGTAGCATTGCTACACCAGCAGATAAAGCCACACTTTTGACAACTAAGGACTTTGTCTCAGACGCGAACCTAGACAGATAAGGTGACATATCAACAATCCTCCTGTATATTTTTTGGCTATCGTTAGCATCATTTGAATTAAATGAGCTAATTTCATAAATCTTTATAAATTGGTCTCCGTAGCGTATACTACGAAAGCACGACTAGAATCCCCGGTTCCCTAGTAGGAATAAGGGTAAGAAGTCAGGAAAATAGCTCGTATTTTTTGAAAATTGTCAATCAGTGGGTACAGTTTCTCGTGTATCTAATGTTGCACAACATATCCCCCTAGATGCCATAGTGACGGGAAAACCGAAGCAAAGTTCCCGCAGAACCCTTAAATCATTAAAAAGGAGAAAACAATGTTGTTGGAGGCACAAAAGCCGCTGACAGTTCCCAGACATTTCCTGGAACCGCCTGCGTCCCTAAGCCCAACGCTACTCATGTTTCTAGCCGCCGTAGCGATGGTTGTGCTATCAAACTTTGGTTATTGGCTCTGGGAGTGGCCTCACTGGTGTTGCTTTATCACAAACACGATCGCCTTGCACATTTGTGGAACGGTGATTCATGATGCTTGTCATAATTCTGCCCATCGTAACCGAGTCATCAACGCCATCCTGGGACATGGCAGTGCGCTGATGTTAGTCTTTGCCTTCCCAGTATTTACTAGGGTTCATTTGCAGCATCATGCCCATGTCAATGACCCGGAAAACGATCCAGATCATTACGTTTCTACTGGCGGACCCCTGTGGTTAATTCCGGTGCGATTTTTATACCACGAAGTATTTTTCTTTAAACGTCAGCTGTGGCGAAAATACGAACTTTTGGAATGGTTCTTAAGCCGTTTGTTTGTCGGGACGATTTTCTATATTTCAATTCAGTACCACTTCTTAGGCTACATTCTCAATTTTTGGTTTATCCCTTCTGCCCTGGTAGGATTGGCGCTGGGATTGTTTTTTGATTATTTGCCGCATCGCCCTCATCAAGAACGCGATCGCTGGAAGAATGCCAGAGTTTACCCCAACCCCATCCTCAATTTGCTGATCATGGGGCAAAATTACCACCTCATTCATCATTTGTGGCCTTCCATCCCCTGGTATCACTACCAGAATGCTTATTACGCCACCAAGCCCCTCTTAGATGAAAAAGGCTGTTATCAAACTCTGGGAATCTGGCAAGGAAAAAATTTCTGGAGCTTTTTATATGACGTTTTTTTAGGCATCCATTTTCACAACAAATCACCTAAAAACCTAGAAAATAGCTAATAAATGTCATTAGTGATTCGTCAATGACTAGGGACGAATCACTAATGACAAAAACCTCAGCGATGAAACGACTGAATCGTTGACTGCGAGGATAAGCTAACCTGAGACAAACTCCAATCCGGTCTTAGGCTTTTAGCTCCCCGCAGATAAGGATGGTAAATCGGTGGGTGGGAAGCTGGCAAATTGACGTGAATTAAGAAGCGGATGCAACGCTCCAGCCCTCCCTCCACGTGCATTTGCTGGACATCGAGCAGAGGAACATTGTCCCAGTGGGGACGAGAGCGAGCGATCGCAGCGGGAAAGATCGCATCCAGATCCCGCGTCACCGAGAACGTGGCACTAATAATTAGATCGGGATGTAGTTGATTGTGTACTTCTAATTCATCGAGTAGTTCCGCTACCACTTCTCGAATTGCCTCAGCCGTGTTTTGTGAGGCAGTTGTTGCCCCGCGAATCGCTCGAACTCGCCACTCCACGCAAGCATCCTCCATTTTATAATTGAGATTTTGAATTTTAGATTTTGGATTTCAGAATCATCTAAATCATCTATAATCTAAAATCTAAACTTCATACTAGGGTCGGTAAAGCCACAACGGCTGACCACTGGTAGAAAGTTCAAATTCTAACCAGTCTATCCCAGCTGATAGACTAGATGCCCCCTGAACTCTGCTTGATACCACACGATTCCAGAAAGGTTTGCGTTCTTCCAGGGTGTAACACTTCGTTTTTTCGGGATCGAGACCGACCAGTTCCGCAGCCCAACGGCGGGCATCTTCCTCAGTGCCGAGCCGGTCAACAACCCCCAGTTCTAACGCTTGTTGACCTGTGAAAATGCGACCATCGGCAAAACTTTTAACGGTTTCGGTTGTCAGCTTCCGAGCCTCAGCAACCGTTTGCACAAATTGCTGGTAACTGATGTCAATCAGGTCTTGGAGAATATTCTTTTCCGGCTCAGTGAGTTCCCGGTCAAAAGCCAGAATATCTTTATAAGGACCGGATTTGATCACCTTGAAAGAAACGCCAATCTTTTCTAGCAAGCGCTCCAGGTTGTTTCCCCGGAGAATTACACCGATACTGCCGGTAATTGTGCCTGGGTTGGAAACAATGTGTTCGGCTCCCATCCCGATGTAGACTCCTCCAGATGCGGAGATATTGCCAAAGCTGGCAACAATTTTCACCTTTTTTTGCAGGCGAGTCAGGGCTTCATAGATTTCTTGAGAATCCCCGACCGTACCACCAGGACTATCAATGCGTAGCAGTAATGCTGGAAACTTTCGTTCTTCAACCGTTTTCAGGCTTTCTAGAACTTGTTTTCGGGTAGTACTGCCAATCGCACCAGTCACTTCAATCCGAGCAATTTGTTTACGAAACTTAGGCTGAAAAGGCCAGATCATGAGCAGGCAAGCGATGAATCGTGAATGAATGAGCGAATTAGAGAAGGAAGCAAATCCTGCAAAACAGTAAATGTTTCCCTAGTAATGCTGGCTCTTTCTCTAGTTTGCACGATCTGCATCGGTTTCGTTGGCTTGCGGGTGAAGCCTGAAAGCTTATCAGAAAGAAGGTTTTCCCTAGCTCCCCGAATTTAACAGGTACTTACAAGTAAAAACTTACCCTTTTGTCGGCATCCCAACAATTTGCCAAAGCGCCTTAACAGAACTACATATTAAGTACAATTAAGTAAATAAACGCGCAACCAGCCAGCAAAAGAGCAAGAAACTGGAAAAATTTTTGATAAATCCGGTTGCGACTTCTGGAAGGGCAGCTCGTGATGACCTGCTTCAAGAGTGCTGATTTGGCTCTGTTATGTACGCCCACAAAGAACTTTTATGCAGCTAAAACTCACAGAATCCAAAATTCCGTTGGCACCCTTGCTGCTGATTGCCCCCTTTTTCTTGTGGGGAACGGCGATGGTGGCAATGAAGGGTGTTATCCCAAACACGACGCCCCTGTTTATGGCTGGTGTCCGGTTGGTGCCTGCTGGGGTACTGGTATTAGTTGCTGCCTTTTTGATGGGCAAACCTCAACCGAAAGGCGTTCGGGCGTGGCTGTGGATTAGCTTGTTTGCCTTGGTTGACGGCGCTTTGTTTCAAGGCTTTTTAGCCTTTGGATTAGTGCGAACGGGTGCCGGGTTGGGTTCGGTGATGATAGACTCTCAACCCCTAGCAGTGGCTTTGCTGTCCTGTTGGTTGTTTGGAGAAACCATCGGGCTGTGGGGCTGGCTGGGGTTGGCATTGGGAGTGCTGGGGATTAGTTTGATTGGCTTGCCGGATGATTGGATTATCAATCTTTTCCACGGCAACGCGATCGCTGGCTCGTTTAGCTTCACGCACTTGTTTGAGAGCGGGGAATGGCTGATGCTGCTGGCGGCGCTGTCGATGGCTGTCGGAACAGTGCTGATTCGTTTCGTTTGCCAGTATGCCGATCCGGTGGTGGCGACTGGCTGGCACATGATTTTGGGCGGATTGCCTTTGTTTGCACTCTCCCAAGTGTGGGAATCTGACCAGTGGGTGCATCTAAATACGTCTGGCTGGATAGCATTGAGCTACGCAGCCGTATTTGGGAGCGCGATCGCCTATGGTTTATTCTTCTACTTTGCCTCTAGCGGCAATCTTACCAGTCTTAGTTCCCTCACCTTTTTGACACCCGTGTTTGCTCTCGTGTTTGGCAATCTGCTTTTAGCTGAAGTTCTCAGCCCGCTTCAATGGCTGGGAGTGAGTCTAACCCTTGTCAGTATCTATCTAATTAATCAGCGCGAGAAGATAGCCGAACAGGTACGATTGCAAAGCCTTCGCTTCGGGCAACCCTCTACATCAGTTGAAACCAGGGTGACACAAGAAGAAAGCAAAACCGAGCAAATTTCTCTCTTAGAGCCATCCGAGCCATTACCCTATCAATCACTGCCAATACAAGCGAAAGAATCCGAAACCGAGATTTGGCAAAATCGGTAGAAATGAATAGGATGACAGACAAGTTAGCCGCTAAGATTTGAGAGCGAGTTGAAACTTTCTGTTATGATCAGCCCAATATTCACACTTGCTCCCAGAGCCGCTCGCCCAAAACATAGGGATGAATTGCTCGCTAACTATTTAGAACGAATAACTTCATGCTGGTACTAGAAGCTAAGCAGAAAATTATCAGCAAAGGATCTTGTCTGGTTGTATTCACTTAGACAGGTTTCCCCAAAACTATGTTCTACCGCTCCACATGGCTTCTAGTTACCTGGATTATCTGTCTGGGCTTTATCCCCAGGTCGGGTCAGAATTCCATAGGATTGCCGTCAGCGATCGCTACTTCCCCCCCCAGTTTACCCGTCTCCCTAGAACTGGCTCAGGCGAGTTCCCCAAACCCTAAAAACGATTTGCCTATCCTCCAAGTAGGCTCTCAAGGCTTTGAAGTCGCAGAACTGCAAAAGTCACTAAAGCGTTTGGGACACTACAATGGGCCAGTAGATGGCGTTTATGGGCGAACGACAGCAGTTGCTATCTCTAAATTTCAAACATCTGTCGGGTTAACGCCTGACGGAGTTGCTGGTTCCACGACTCAAGAGCGGCTTCAGGCAGCCGAAGCCGCAAAATCTTCACCGGCTCCCACCCCAAAACCTAAGGCGGCTAAACCGAGTTCTGAAGGGAATCGCCTCTGGTGGTTATTAGGTCTAGCAGCAGCATCAGCTGGGGTCGGATTAGGAGTTTACTTCTTGCTGAAATGGTTAGGCAACCTCAACAGAGAGGAACAGCCGGAGTCTGGAGCCGAGGAATCGGATGAAAGCCGCTATGAAGACCCTAAAGATGCCAATCATCCCGCAGATATCCATTCTCGCCCGATAGAAAATGACAATGGCAATAACGGCTATCATGCCTCTGCTTTGACCCTTTCAGAAACAAGCAATTTAGAAAAAAGCAATTTAGACGGGAGAACAACCGCACAAAAGCCAACAGAAGCGGTTAGCGAAGCGAAGCCGTTAGCACGGCTGCGAAGCAACGAGGCAAAAGCGATAGGAGAAACCACTCGCCTCCCCAAAATTGATATTGTTAATGAATTAATTAAAGATTTACAGGGAGCCGATCCGACAAAACGACGCAAGGCGATCTGGGAACTGGCACAATGCGGCGACTCCAGAGCAATTCAGCCCTTGGTGGATTTGATGATCGACTCGGATTCTCAGCAGCGCGGCTTAATCTTAGAGGCGCTGTCGCAAATTGGCACCCGCACCCTCAAACCGATGAACCGGGCACTCGCGATCTCGTTGCAAGATGAAAACCCTGATGTCCGCAAAAATGCAATTCGGGATTTGACGAGAATTTATGACACGATCGGTCAAGTCAGCAATTTATTGCGTCACGCTGCTGAAGATCGGGATTCGGAGGTTCAGGAAACAGCGCGGTGGGCGATAGGGCAGTTAAATCGGCTTCGCTTGAATCCTGGCACGGATAATAATTTGCCCGCTTTGCCAAATTCCCAAAATTCTTCTAATCATCCGTCAGAGGAATCAGAAAACCGCTAAATCAGCGTCTTTACAAGAGTTTGAATTTATTGTTTATCGTTGTAGAGTCCAAAAGTTGTCCATCTTGCATCGTCCATTGAAACTGTTGTTGCTCTCAACCTCGGTGGGCGCTCTCGGCACGGGGTTGGGGGGTGGCGTAGAACTAACCCTGCTCAACGTTGCCCAAGAGATGCTCCGGCGCGGACATACCCTCAAAATTGTGGCTCCCCAAGGCTCTGTGCTGGGAGATATTCCAATTGTCGAAATTGCTGGAGAACTCCAGACAACGGCTCAGACGCAAGGACGGAGTGCCCCGATTGTCATGCCGGAGAATTCTGTGCTGGGCAATATGTGGGATTATGCGCGGCAAGTCCAAGCTGACTACGATCTGATTTTCAACATTGCCTATGATTGGCTACCGTTCTATCTAACGCCATTTTTTAATCGAGCGATCGCTCATTTCGTAAGTATGGGTTCTCTCTCGGCAGCGATGGATCGCATTGTGGAACAGATTGCCGGTCAGTTTCCCGGTACGGTTGGCGTCTACACATTGACACAGGCAGAAACGTTTCCCAGTCCGTCGCACTATCGGATTCTCGGAAGTGGTCTAGATTTATCGCTTTATCAATTTTGCTCAGAACCTTCCTCCGCCTTGGCTTGGGTAGGTCGGATTGCACCAGAAAAAGGTCTAGAGGATGCCGTTGCCGCTGCCAAAATTACCGGCATTCCCCTAAAAATTCTTGGCAAAATGCAAGACGATGCATATTGGAAGCAGATTTGTCAAGATTATCCCGATGCTCCTGTAGAATATGCAGGATTTTTCTCCACATCCGAACTGCAACAGCATTTAGGCAACTGTCGGGCGTTGTTGATGACACCTCGCTGGGTGGAAGCGTTTGGCAATGTGGTGATTGAGGCGCTTGCGTGTGGAGTGCCGGTGATTTCTTATTCCAGAGGTGGCCCGACTGAAATTATTCAGGATGGGAAGACGGGCTTTTTGGTGGAGCCGGATAGCGTGGCGGGGTTGGTCGAGGCCATCGGACGCATCGATCAACTTGACCGCTATACTTGCCGCCAACAAGCCGAAGCGGAATATTCCCTGGAAGCACTGGGCGATCGCATGGAAGAATGGTTTCGGGATATCTTGCAAAATTAAAACTTAAACCAGAAGAATTTTGGATTTTTCCGCGTACCAACTACCCCCGCCTTTACAAACTAGCGACTTGCTGCGAGTCATTGCTCCCAGTGGTGCCTTGCGAGAACAGGAAGCGTTCCACAAAGGTGTGGAAATATGGCGATCGCGCGGCTACCGAGTCGAAATTAGCAGCGGCGTAGAGGAACGGTGGGGCTACCTTGCTGGTCGCGATGACAGCCGCCGCCAACACCTCGCAGACGCTTGGAAAAACCCTGAATGTAAAGGCCTTCTCTGTGCCAGAGGCGGTTATGGTAGCGCCCGCTTACTAGAAGATTGGTCTTGGCAGGGTGCGGAACAGAAAAAGAAAATCGGAGATTTTTTACGCAGCACTCCCAAATGGCTGATCGGCTTTTCTGATGCCACTGGCTTGCTGTGGAGCCTCGGTAAAGTTGGCATTGCAGGGGTTCATGGCCCGTTGCTAACTACCCTTGCCGCAGAGCCAGAGTGGTCGATTCAGCGGCTGTTCGATTGCGTAGAAGGTCGCCCCCTAGAACCCTTAAAAGGAGTCGGCTGGGGCGGCGGTAAGGTCAGCGGCATCTTAATACCGGGTAATCTGACTGTAGCCACGCATTTTCTGAACACGCCCGTACAGCCCCAGCTAGCGGGCGTCATTCTCGCCTTGGAAGATGTGACTGAGGCTCCCTACCGCATTGACCGAATGTTAACGCAGTGGCGGATGACAGGGGCTTTTCGGGAAGTCAAAGGGATTGCGTTGGGGCGCTTTAGCCGCTGCGAAGCTCCGCCGAACATTTCTAGCTTGACGGTGGAAGAAGTATTGCGCGATCGCTTGGGGAATCTTGGCATTCCCATTGTCTCCGATCTCCCCTTTGGTCACGATGGTCCTAATGCAGCTTTACCCTTGGGAATCCCCGCTCAGTTAGATGCAGATCGCGGCAGTTTGAGTTTTTCCTCTACCGAGCAATAATACTTAGGTGCTTCTAGATTGCATCAGTTGAACAGGCATTTCAAACCGGCTTTACAAGTTTGAGGTGCCTGGACTCTGGGAACTATGGATGGATATCATCTGTCCAAACAGAAGGAAGCAGTTCTTGTTTATAGGAAAACGGGTCTACCATGATGGGTCGTAAGTTTATTAATAGGGTTGCGGCAAGTGTCGCGATCGCCGGGATGATGTTTACGGGGATCTCCGATATCGCTGGAGCAGCAACCGCACTAAAAAATGGTGAAAACGTTAACGGGTTCATCCGTACTAACTCTCCCACCTTCACCTTTAAAAACCAATCTCTAAGGGGTACCCCTGTCCAGAAAGCCTATGGTGAGGAATTCCTGATTAATGCTAAGCAAGGTGATGCAATCGTTGCCGCTGTTGATGTAGAAGACGGTAGTACTCTTTTGCCTATTCTAGTTCTAGTTTCCTCACAGAGTGGGGCGCAGGTTGCCTACGATGACCGATCGGGTTTGGTGAGGTATCGTGTGCCAACGACTGGAGAATATAAACTTCGCGTGTTGGGTAAGAACAACACTAGGGGGAGATACACGCTTTCAATTTCTGGGATTAGCCAGACAACAACTTCCCAAAATCCACCGGCTCAAACTCCCGCGGGTCAAAAAGATGCGCGACAAAAATTTCTAGAAGATGAATATGGATTGAGAGTCCTAGAAAATTGTCCGGCGGTAAGGAGTAATGTTGTTGTTGTCACCTTCCCCGAATACGGTCAAAACTATACCTACTGCGCTAATCCTAACCGCAATATCAAGGCAGGCGAATATCGTTACGACGTTAGCAGCAATGATATCAAGCCAGGGGGTGCTGTTACCCAAAATCCACCGGCTCAAACCCCAGCTCAAAATGACCCCCGGAAACAAGCTCTGCTCAATGAGTATGGGTTGAGGGTTCTGGATACCTGTCCAGAAGTAAAAACTTCTTTGGTTGTTGTCACGTTTACCGAATACGGTCAAACGTACAATTACTGCGCCAATCCTAACCGCCTTGTCAAAGCAGGAGCGTACACCTTTGACATTAGCAGTGGTGACTTAAAGCCGAAAACAACGACTTCCCAAAATCCGACTCAACCTACAGCTAACGATCAAAGAAGCCAACTGCTGCGAAATGAGTATGGCTTGACGGTTTTGGATAGTTGTCCTCCGGCAAAGAATTCTTTGGTGGTCGTGAACTTTACCGAAGCGGGTCAAACCTACACTTACTGCGCCAATCCCAACCGCGTTTTCAAGGCGGGGGAATACACCTATAACCCAACCACCCGCAACTTAGATACGGCTAAGAAACCGACGCGATGCACTGTTGAAATTAGTGGCATCTGCATTGTCAAATAACGTCAATAGGTAGTTAAAAAAGCACGCAACAGAAAAACCCGGTTGATTCAAGAAGCCGGGTTTTTCGCGTGTCAGAGAGTCACTCAGGCTCGCTGACTACTACTAGGGAAACGCACATTCCATGTCTCTAGGAGTTGATACCCTATCTAGAAGGGTTTAGCGTGGATTGCCTCTCTCATGGCGGGCAAACTCAAGAGAAGCGATCGCAAAACTAAACTTGGGGAATCCGACAATGATAAGCTAAACAAATGCCTTTAAATAAGTCTTTAGGTGAAGTGTAAATGACCGTTGCAACCCAAGTTCCGTATCTGCTGAGGGCAGCCCGTGGTGAAGTTTTAGACCGTCCGCCAGTGTGGATGATGCGGCAAGCGGGTAGATATATGAAAGCTTATCGAGATTTAAGAGATAAGTATCCTGCGTTTCGCGATCGCTCGGAAAAAGTAGAACTGGCAATCGAAATCTCCTTACAGCCGTTTCGCGCCTTTGAGCCAGATGGGGTAATTTTATTTTCTGATATTTTAACTCCGTTGCCGGGACTTGGCATTCCCTTTGATATCATCGAAAGCCGAGGACCAGTCATCGATCCGCCCATCCGCAGCCAAGAGCAAATTGATAAACTGCATCCTCTAGAACCTGGGGAATCGCTGCCTTTTATCGGGGAAATTTTGCAAACATTACGCCAAGAAGTCGGCAACAAAGCAACTGTCTTGGGTTTTGTGGGTGCCCCTTGGACGCTGGCAGCGTATGCGATTGAGGGCAAAAGCTCGAAAGACTACGCAATTATTAAAAGTATGGCTTTTTCAGAGCCAACGATGCTGCATCAATTTTTGGGTAAATTGGCAGATGCGATCGCAACTTACGTCCGCTACCAAATTGATAGCGGTGCCCAAGTCATTCAAATGTTCGATTCTTGGGCAGGACAACTGAGTCCGCAAGATTACGAGACATTTGCTCTACCGTATCAGCAGCGAGTTTTCAACCAGGTAAAACAGACGCATCCGGATACTCCCCTGATTCTCTACATCAATGGTAGTGCAGGCATTCTGGAGAGGATGGCACAATCCGGCGCGGATATCGTCAGCGTAGATTGGACGGTAGACATGGCAGAGGCAAGGACAAGACTTGGCTCAAACATCGGTGTACAGGGAAATATGGACCCCTGTGCCTTATTTGGCTCAAAAGAGTTCATCCGCGATCGCATTTATGACACGATCCGCAAAGCCGGAAACAAAGGTCATATCATGAATCTCGGTCATGGTGTTTTACCCAGTACCCCCGAAGAAAACGTAGCTTTCTTCTTTGAAACTGCCAAATCAGTCAAAAATCATTAGTCATTAGTCATTGAACTAAAGACGAATCATTCTTGACTAAGGACGAATGACCAACCCTTATGAACCCCAAGCGGATTTTGGTAACTGGTGCGAGTGGCTGCATTGGTCACTACATTAGCGAAAGCCTGATTCAAGAAACCGAACACGAGCTGTATCTGTTAGTCAGAAATCCAGACAAACTGCAAATTGACTACCAATCTCGACCGGGAATCACCGTTGTAAAAGCTGATTTGCGAGACATTGAACGAGTGGGAAATCTACTCAAGACAATCGATGTCGCGATCTTAGCTGCAACCGCTTGGGGCGGCTCCCAAGCGGTATTTGACGTGAATGTGATTAAAACCATCCGGTTGCTAAACTTGCTCGACCCCGCAGTTTGCGAACAAGTCATTTACTTTTCTACTGCTAGCATCCTCGGACGCGACAACGAATTATTGAAAGAAGCGGGAGAACTAGGGACAGACTACATCCGTTCTAAGTATGACTGTTTGCAGCGCTTATCGAAATTAGCGATCGCACCCCGCATCACTACCCTCTTTCCGACCTTGGTTCTCGGAGGAGATGCCAACAAACCCTACTCCCATCTTTCTTCAGGATTGCCAGGGGTGGCAAAGTTGATTGACCTGATTCGCTTTTTTAAAGCTGACGGCAGTTTCCACTATATGCACGGGCGAGATATTGCCCAAGTGGTACGATTCCTGATCGAACATCCTCCTGGCCCCTCGGAACCTCGACAGCTGGTTTTGGGTCAAGCACCCATAACGGTCAACGAAGCCGTAGAAGAAGTTTGTGCTTATTTAGACAAGAAAATTTATTTTCGCGTGCCCCTGTCTCCCTGGCTAGCTGATTTCTTCATCCTCTTGTTCCGAATTCAGATGGCACCTTGGGATCGGTTCTGCTTGCGCTACCGTCATTTTACCTACCAAGATCCCGTCAATCCTGCTACCCTGGGTCTGCCGAATTACTGTGCCACATTCAGCGATGTGCTGAAAATAAGCGGAGTTCAAAAAAGCAGCTGACAGCTAAGAACGAGTAGAAATTAGATTTAAAAGGTTGTTTTAACGCAAAGGTACGCAGAGGTTAGTGCAAAGGTACGCCAAGGAGGTTAGAGGCTGTCTTCAGAAGAATTTCTTAGACATATCAAGACCTCTTACTGATTTTCTACGTACCTTTACGTCACCCTTGGCGGACCTTTGCGTTAAAAAAGCTATCAGACTTAACCTAAGCTTGCCAGATTCAGCTAGGCTCGTGTGCTATGTATTAGCTAATAGCTGAAATTTAAAAAGGTGTGAGGTTTTAAATTCAATGAAAGTTTTATTAGTTTATCCCCTGTTTCCTAAAACTTTTTGGTCTTACGAAAAAATTCTGGAATTAGTCAATCGCAAGGTTTTATTGCCGCCGCTGGGTTTAGTCACCGTGGCGGCAATTTTGCCTCAAGAGTGGGAATTCAAGCTGGTCGATCGAAATATCCGCACCGTTACAGAACAAGAGTGGGAATGGGCAGATGTTGTCATTCTCTCGGCAATGATTGTTCAGAAAGAGGATTTACTAGATCAAATTAAAGAAGCCAAGCGGCGCGGCAAACTGGTGGCGTGTGGTGGCCCTTACCCAACTTCTGTTCCGGAGGAAGCTCAAAAAGCGGGTGTAGATTATCTGATTTTAGATGAAGGGGAAATCACCCTGCCGATGTTTGTTGAGGCAGTTCAGCGGGGCGAAAAACAGGGCATTTTCCGTTCTAATGGGGAAAAACCCGATGTGACGACAACCCCGGTTCCTCGTTTTGATTTGCTGGAGTTTGATGCTTACGACTCGATGTCGGTGCAGTTTTCCCGGGGTTGTCCTTTCCAGTGCGAATTTTGCGACATTATTGTTTTGTATGGTCGCAAACCCCGGACAAAAACACCGGAACAGCTATTAGCAGAGTTGGAGTATCTCTACCGATTAGGGTGGCGTCGTAGCGTTTTCATGGTGGATGATAACTTCATCGGCAATAAGCGCAACGTCAAGTTATTTCTCAAAGAGCTAAAAACCTGGCAAGCAGAACATCAATACCCCTTCCGCTTTAATACAGAAGCTTCGATTGATTTGGCGCAAGACCAAGAACTGATGGATCTGATGGTGGAGTGCTATTTTGATGCGGTGTTTCTGGGAATTGAAACGCCAGATGAAGAGAGTTTGTCACTAACGAAAAAGTTCCAAAATACGCGCAGTTCTCTGGGTGAAGCGGTGGAGGCAATTACGCGAACCGGATTGCGCCCAATGGCTGGGTTTATTATTGGCTTTGATGGGGAGAAAGCTGGCGCAGGCGATCGCATTGTCCGATTTGCCGAGCAAACTGCCATTCCCACCACTACCTTTGCCATGCTGCAAGCCTTACCCAATACAGCGCTGTGGCATCGATTAGACAAGGAGGGCCGCCTACGGGGTAAAGATGGCAATATCAATCAAACTACCTTGATGAACTTTGTCCCCACACGACCCCTGCAAGATATTGCCAGAGAATACGTTGAGGCTTTCTGGACACTATACGATGCCGAAAAGTTTTTGGATCGGACTTATCGCTGTTTCTTGATGCTGGGTGCGCCCAAATGCAAGGCTCCTGCTAAATTACCAAATTTAGTGGATCTGCGAGCGCTGCTGATTGTGATGTGGCGTCAGGGTGTCAAACGCACTACTCGCTGGAAGTTCTGGCACCACTTATTGAGCATCCTCAAACGCAATCCTGGTGTTTTTGAGCATTACATCGCAGTCTGCGCTCATAATGAGCATTTTCTAGAGTACCGCCAGATTGTGCGGGACGAAATTGACGCCCAGTTAGCTGAGTTTCAGGCAGAAGAAGCAAAACTGCAACAGATGGAAGATATCTCATCGGCATCTGTAAAAGAAAAAAATCCTGTCGGTGTATAAGACAGGGTTGTTTCGGGATTGCTAACAGAACAGGGGCTTTTGCGATCGCTCTGAAATGAAAAGGCTCGTTAACCGGCAGGAATCAAAATTACTGGTAGTGTCTGGGAGTAGGGAGGCAGAAAGTCCAGAGTCAGTAGGTGGATATCAGGTTCCCACTCCCCCCTAACCAACGGTTAACTACATTCGGCTACTGAGTTAGTTAGCATGGAATATCCATTCATCATTAGCGAAAACCTAGCGGCATATTGTATTCAGTCAATTTAATGACTCCTTCATGAGCGATCGCACGTCGAAAGTGATAGAACAATTTGCCCCTGCTACGAATCACTAAAATTAGTCCGAGGTTGCCAATTCAATGCGAGTTTTACTGCTTTATCCTTTATTTCCTAAAACTTTTTGGTCTTTTGAGAAAGTCCTAGAATTAGTGAATCGCAAGGTTTTATTGCCGCCGCTGGGTTTAGTGACGGTTGCCGCAATTTTGCCTCAAGAATGGGAATTCAAGCTGGTCGATCGAAACGTTCGCAACGTCACAGAAGACGAGTGGGAGTGGGCGGATTTGGTCATTCTCTCGGCAATGATTGTCCAGAAAGAGGATTTACTCGCTCAAATTCGAGAAGCCAAACGGCGCGGTAAAGCGGTTGCGGTAGGTGGCCCTTATCCGACTTCTGTGCCTGATGAAGCCACTAATGCGGGTGCAGATTATCTAATTTTGGATGAAGGGGAAATCACCCTGCCGATGTTTATGGAAGCGATCGCACGAGGTGACAAGGGTGGGATTTTCCGATCCGATGGGGAAAAACCGGATGTGACGACAACTCCTGTCCCGCGTTTTGATTTGCTGGAGTTTGATGCTTACGATACGATGTCGGTGCAGTTTTCGCGGGGTTGTCCTTTCCAGTGCGAATTTTGCGACATTATTGTTTTGTATGGTCGCAAACCCCGGACGAAGGCACCAGAACAGCTATTAGCGGAGTTAGAGTATCTCTACCAATTAGGGTGGCGTCGTAGCGTTTTCATGGTGGATGATAACTTCATCGGTAATAAGCGCAACGTCAAGTTATTTCTCAAAGAGTTAAAAACCTGGCAAGCGGAACACCAGTATCCCTTTAGCTTTAATACTGAAGCATCAGTTGACTTGGCGCAAGACCAAGAACTGATGGATTTAATGGTGGAGTGCAATTTTAATGCCGTGTTTCTGGGAATTGAAACGCCAGATGAAGCCAGTTTGCAGATGACGAAGAAGTTTCAAAATAACCGAACTTCGCTTGCTGACTCGGTAGAAACCATCACGCGGGCGGGGTTGCGGGTGATGGCTGGGTTTATCATTGGCTTTGATGGAGAAAAATCAGGCGCAGGCGATCGCATTGTCCGCTTTGCCGAACAAACAGCGATTCCGACCACCATTTTCGGAATGCTGCAAGCTTTACCCCACACTGCCCTCTGGTTCCGCCTAGAAAAAGAGGGGCGATTGCTGGATAGCGCATCGGGCAACCAGTTCAATGTGATGAATTTTATCCCGACCCGACCTGTAGAAGAGATTACCAGGGAATACATCAACGCCTTCTGGGACTTATACGATGCTGAAAAGTTTTTAGATCGGGCTTACCGCCATTTTCTGATGCTGGGCGCACCGAAAGTAAAGGTTCCGTTTAAAATGCCTGGTTTAATGGAGTTGAGGGCTTTAGCAATTGTGGCATGGCGACAAGGCATTAAGCGTCACACTCGCTGGAAGTTCTGGCACCACTTGTTTAGTATCATCAAACGCAATCCTGGCGTTTGGGATCATTACCTCACCGTCTGTGCCCACAACGAGCATTTTCTTGAATATCGCCAAATTGTCAAAGACCAAATTGAGGTGCAGTTAGCTGAGTATCTAGCACAACAATCGAAACAGGAAGCTAAAGTTTCTTCTGTGAAAAACAGTGTCGGTGCAAGTGCGTGATATCAAGTGAAAAATGGGGAATTAGAAATTTTTTACCCATTTTTCATTTCTTCTCATCAATGACCAATTAAGCGTGAGGATTGTCAATTAATGCGAGTTTTACTTTTATATCCACTATTTCCGAAAAGTTTTTGGTCCTTTGAAAAAACTTTAGCCTTGCTAAATCGTAAGGCAATGTTGCCGCCTTTAGGTTTAGTGACCGTTGCCGCAATTTTGCCCCAAGAGTGGGAGTTTAAGTTAGTAGATCGAAATGTTACCCAAATAACTGAAGCTGAATGGGCATGGGCAGATTTAGTAATTCTGTCGGCAATGATTGTCCAAAAAGAAGATTTGCTAGATCAAATCAAAGAAGCAAAGCAAAGGGGTAAGTTAGTCGCAGTCGGCGGCCCTTATCCCACCGCTTTACCTCAAGAAGTAGAATCGGTAGGCGCAGATTATTTGATTTTGGATGAAGGGGAAATCACCCTGCCGATGTTTGTGGAGGCAGTGCAACGTGGCGAAACTTCAGGAACTTTTCGGGCGGGAGGAGAGAAGCCGGATGTCAGTTCCACACCCGTTCCCCGCTTTGATTTACTAGATTTTGACGCTTATTCAGAAATGTCTGTGCAGTTTTCGCGGGGATGCCCATTTCAATGCGAATTCTGCGACATTATTGTCCTTTACGGACGCAAACCGCGCACAAAAACGCCATCTCAATTATTAGCAGAATTAGAACGCCTTTATGAGTTGGGTTGGCGACGTAGCATCTTTATGGTGGATGACAATTTTATCGGGAATAAGCGGAATGTCAAGTTATTCCTGAAAGAGTTGCAACCGTGGATGGTGGAACATCAGTACCCTTTCTCTTTTGCGACGGAAGCATCGGTGGATTTGGCAAAAGATCAAGAATTGATGGATATGATGGTTCAGTGTAATTTTGGAGCGGTGTTTTTAGGAATTGAAACACCCGATGAGGAGAGTTTAGCACTGACTCAGAAGTTCCAAAATACGCGAGATTCATTAAGTGATTCCGTTCAAGCGATCGCGCGATCGGGATTGCGGGTGATGGCTGGGTTTATCGTAGGCTTTGATGGAGAAAAACCCGGTGCAGGCGATCGCATTGTCAACTTTGTCGAGAAAACGGCAATTCCCACCGCTTTATTTAGTATGTTGCAAGCTTTACCCGATACCGCCCTTTGGCATCGGTTAAAGAAAGAAGGGCGGCTACGAGGTGAATCTGCCAACATCAATCAAACGACATTGATGAACTTTGTGCCCACACGTCCTCTAGAAGACATTGCCCGCGAATACATCGATGCATTTTGGACATTGTACGATCCGGAGCGTTTTCTAGACCGCACTTATCGTCACTTTCGCATATTAGGAGAAGCGACGTATCCGAATAAGGGAAAACGTGCGAAGAAGAAAATAGATTGGGTTGTGATTCGAGCCTTATTAATCATTTGTTGGCGACAAGGTGTGCTTCGTAAAACTCGCTGGCAGTTCTGGCGCAACTTGTTTAGTATGTATCGCCACAATCGAGGCGGAATCAGCAGCTATTTAGCGGTTTGCGCTCAAATCGAGCATTTTGTAGAGTATCGCCAGATCGTTAAAGAGCAAATTGAGGCGCAGTTGGCAGAGTTTATGGCAGAAGACACGGTTCAACAGCCGCAAGAGGTGAAAACCCCAGTGAATGCGTAGGGTAGACGACACCTCAGATCCTCCAAACCCCTATTATTTAAGAGACTGACTTAATAATGGGGTTTGGAGAATCGCAGAATAGCGCCCATAAAGTGACTGAAGATGAGCAATTCCTTTATTTAAACCTGGTATATAGCAATCCTGTTTTAGTTGCGAGATGCCAGTGGTTTAAATCCCCAACTTATCCAAGAAGTCGGGAATCTTGCTTCCAGAAATCATTTAGGACTGGTATAGGTAGACAAACGTTTTTGCCGTCTGCGTCTTGTCCAAAAGTTGTTGGCAAAGTTGAGTATGTTTTTGTCGCGATGATCTCCTGAACCTGCAACAGTCCGCCTGTTGCCAAGCCAGCGATCGATGGAGTAAATATTGAAGCTGCTACCAGCTAGCAATATAAATAGCACAATCCCGTAGATAAGCATCGTTTGTGCTGCACCCCAGTTTTGTATGGATGTGACACCCATCATCAAGACGATCATCAGGATAAATGTTGCGATTAGGGCGCTGCGCGTTGCTAATCCAATGGAGATCAATACTCCCACGATTAATTCAACCGGGGGTACTAAGTAAGAATTGATCCTCACCAAAAATTCCGGGAAATAAGAATTTGCAAGTTGGTTGACAGTATTTTCAGCAAAACCGGGAATATTGCCGATGCGAGTAAAGCCGTGATTAAAGTAATTCACGCCGATCAGAATTCGCAGCAACAAATAGGCGATCGCAATATCCCTAGTTTTTAGACCAATATAGGGTCTATTTTCAGTCATTGCTATAACTCCAACTGTGTTACTTAAACTTTAATTGATTTTAACTGTAGAGATTTGAATTAATTAAAGTTTAATGAGAAATGAATTAGCCAAGCTAAACCTACCAACCCAAATAAGTCTGTTTTTTCCCTTTTTGAATAGCAGCCAACAAGCGCTATTCTCTGAGTGTTGAAGTTATAAGGTAAAATCCTGAGTTTTGTTATTTGTCAAGAGTAAGAATCGGCTTTATTCAATACAAGGCTCATCTATAATCGGGGCGGGTAGTGGAAATTCTTCTCCTCGTAGGTAGGCATCAAATTGTTCGTCAAAACGGCTCCAACTGGTAGCAATCGAACGCTGAATTCTACAGGTTGGAGCTTCGCGGAATAAAGGCAGCCGATGTTCGATTTGTTCTTTAATGGCTACAGGGATATCTTCAAATACATCAGTTTTATTGCCAGTGTAATTTAAGACTAAAAAGCCGGGTTTCCCCTTCATTTTCATCCACGGTTCCCACGGCCCCATGCGGTAATAAGAAAGTGTAACAGCGCGATTGTCGCTAGCACTGATGGGTTCGTCAGATAGTATTTTTGTCGGAAAAATAAATTTGTAGGAATCCGACGATTGGACATATTTCTCTGGCGAATAATCTGCAAACTTGGGGTTCGTTGATAACGGGTTGGGCAGTTTCATATTGAAATCTAATGAAACTGAGGATATTTCTGAAGTTATGTGAGCATCTATCTGTTGTGGAATCTGGAACTCCTGGTAGTCATAAGAACGGTGCATAATATTCAGTGTTTCACCTGACCAGGGGTTTTTCCAACTTTTTAGAATTTCTCCAGTTTTGGGATCGAGATAAAGTGTAATTTTACGACTTACAAGCGTCCAGCGGGATGTTGAATTATCTTGAATACAGCGCGAGATATCAACGCCTAAGAAATCAAACAGATGAACAGGTTGATCGTTATCTATCGGATGGGCATACATAGCACCTGTAGCCGGGAAATAGTGAGTTTTACTGTCACTGCTACAGCGTAGTTTGACAAACTGCTCATCAGTAATTGTTGATTTCGTTAAGGTCATAGTTTGCGCTTCCCCAAAGTATAGATTGAGCTAAGGATGAATACTTAACTAGTAATTTCTCGCCCTCCTGCTGATATCTTGATTCGGTCTTGCTGACGCTGCTGAATCTGTTCTAGACTGCCGGTAGGAATGGCGGCAATTAACTGGCGCGTGTATTCTTGCTTCGGTTCGCGGTAGAGATTTTCAGCGGAGCCAATTTCTTCGATTTTGCCTCGATTCATGACCATGATGCGATCGCTCATAAATTTCACCACGCTCAAGTCATGGGAAATAAAGATGTAAGTTAAGCCAAATTCACTTTGGACTTCTTTGAGCAAATTCAGCACTTGCGCTTGTACGGAAACATCTAGCGCCGAGACGGATTCGTCGCAGATGATGAATTTGGGATTGAGTGCCAAAGCACGAGCAATACAAACCCGCTGGCGCTGTCCGCCAGAAAACTCGTGGGGATAGCGATTCATCCAGGCAGGATTTAAGCCTACACGCTCTAAGAGATAGGCTGCGCGATCGCGTCTTTCCTTAGAATTCTTCCCATAGTGATGGATTTGTAGCGGTTCCATCACCGCATCTCTAATTTTTAGACGCGGATCGAGAGAACTAAAGGGATTTTGGAAGACAATTTGCATCTCGCGTCGCAATTGCCGCAGCCGCCGATTACTGACTTTTGTAATATCTTCCCCTTCAAACTCGATCTGCCCGCTTGTTGGTTCGATCAAGCGCAGGATGGTACGCGCTAAGGTACTTTTGCCACAGCCGGATTCTCCCACCAATCCCAGCGTTTCACCGGGATAAACATCAAATGAGATGCCATTCACTGCCATCAAATAGCGTTTGGTTTGACCAAACATCCCCTGGATTGGAAAGCCAACTTGGAGGTCTCGGACAGAGAGTAGAGCTTTTTGAGGCGTAGAGATGCGATCTATCGCTTCTGGGTTTTGAGTGGAACCCAGAATTTCTTCTGACTCCTGACTCTTGACGCCTGTTTTTTCTCGAATCTCGATTTCGCCGCTAGGTGTCTTCACCACTTCCATAAAGTCAGCGACGGTCGGCAGGTATTTCAACCGGCGGTTAAGGCTGGGGCGACAGGCTAACAAACCTTTGGTATAAGGATGTTGAGGGTTAGAAAAGATTTGCTCAACTGAGCCGTATTCAACTATTTTGCCTTGATACATCACGGCGACAACGTCGGCAATTTCAGCAATTACCCCCAAGTCGTGACCGATAAACATCATCGACATCCCACGGGCGTCGCGTAACTCCCGCAATAGATCCAGAATCGTCGCTTGAACCGTTACATCCAAGGCGGTTGTCGGTTCGTCAGCAATCAATACCGCTGGATTGCAGGAAATAGCCATTGCAATCATCATCCGCTGCAATTGCCCGCCGGAGAGTTCGTGGGGATAGCGATCCAGCATTGCCAATTTTTGCTGATTGACCTGCTGATTAATTTCCGCTTCGCTTTCTCTTCTGGCTTCTGGTCTTTCTTCTAGATAGCGTTGCCGCATCTCTTCATCGCTAGCGAGGAGTTTGACTTCTTGGAGACGCGCGATCGCTTGCCGCCTCGCCTCGGCAGGCGTTACATTTTGATGCTGACGGATTGCCTCGACTAACTGAAACCCACACGTAAAAACTGGGTTTAAGGAACTCATCGGTTCCTGAAAAATCATCGAAATTTGACCACCCCGATACTTCCGCAACTCCTCTGCACTCAGATCCCGCAGATTCACTACAGATCCGCCTCGTTCCTGGGAGTTTTGAAACCAAATTTCACCGCCGCTAATCTTCCCCGGAGTTGGCACCAGACCCATGACGGCGAGGGAAGTCACCGATTTACCCGATCCCGACTCTCCCACAATGCCCAAAGTCTGCCCGCGACTCAGTTTGAAGGAAATACCATCAACTGCCAAAATTTGCTTTTCATCAGTTAAAAATTGAACTTGCAGGTTGCGGATGTCTAAAACGGTGTCACTCATGGCAGTCAAGGCGAGAAATTTAACTGGATTTTAACAATCGATGCGATCGCGAGAGAATCAATCGGGTTGTTGATAGCGACGGCAGCCGATTACTGTAACAGACGCGAACCCGATGGACATTGAACTGCTGATGAGCCACTCTGCGGCGGTTTCGGCATCGCTGGAGCCGAGGTTGAGGGGCGCTGGGTTTCGCAAACCGCTACGAGGGTGGTGGCTTCACCGTTCTTTTTGGTGGCAAATACCGCACCTGTGTAGCTATGAATTTCAGCATTCTTGGCTTGGGCGGCGATCATCACGCTTTGGGCGTCCTTTCCGGGTGATACCAACCGATAGTTGTAATACACGCTGGCTGGCTCGCCGCCTAAACCTAAATCTTCAGTGTTTGTGGCAAATTTGCCTTTTTGCTGATAATAAGCCTGTTGCGCTTTGTTTACCATCGCGATATACAGTTTGGCTTCCGTTTGCGGTTTTGGAAGCTGCGAATCTTCGGGCACTTGACTCTGTGCATTTTCCAGCTCAATTACTTTGGCGTCTTTGGGTAATATCGCGCTATCGGAAATTTTCTCAAATATCGTTGCCTTGGCAGTAAAAGCATTGGGTCTGGGTTGTCCAGCTTGCCGTCCCTCTAATTCCAGACGTAGTTTACCGCGATCGATAAATTCAAAAATGCTCAGGATGCTCTCTTTTTTGCTAAAAACCAGGTCAAGTTGTCCCGGTTTAGCCTGGGAATTAACCTTGTACTTAATTCCGACGGCAACCGGAGGTCCATCAGACGTTGGAAATACAATGAATAATTTTCCCTCTGGCGCAAATATAAATGTGACCAACTCCCCGGTTTGCGGATCTTCGGCTTGCCATTGCCCTACAAATTGCTGGGTGGCGGTCGTTGCTGGTGTGGTTTTGGTTGGAGTCGCTGCGGGTGCGGGTTTGGCTGGGGTATTTGCCGATGTCCCTAGGATACCTGTCACCAGGATGCCGTTGATTGCGATTAATAAGCTGGATACAATCAACTTGTTGTTAACTGGGAGTTTCACTAGTTTGGCAAAGTTGATGATAAAGTGATTCATTACTTTTTGGTGTTTGCTTGATATTTTTTATCCAAATTTTGATGATTTTCTTGTGAAATATCGGAGATTAAATTAGTAAGACATGAAATTGCAAATATAGTTTCCTTCAAGTTATAACATAGCCAAGCTATAGCAATTCTATTTGAGTGATGAGCTAGCTCTTCAGATCCCGATTTTTAGAGAAGTCGGTTTTTTTTCTTCATAAATCATTTAGAGCCGCTTTATAGCCTTTTGCAGGCTTCGATGTCACAGAAAAAATAGCGATCGCGTTCTTTTGGTGCAGTGTTGATGGGAAATCTAGCGCAGGGGCTTTAAAAGACAAAAGTATGGTTAAGTTCTTAATTAACCATACTTTTGTAACAAGGCAACCTTATGTACTAATCATTTTTACATTAGTTGCCCAATTTTGGGGTATTCAATCATTTCAACCGGAGAATCTAAATATCTAGATCGTTGAGATTGAGACGAGGGCCATAGGTTTCGATAAATTCGCGGCGGGGTGCAACGCGATCGCCCATTAGAACGGTAAAGATGCGATCGGCTTCCGCCGCATCTTCAATTTCCACCCGTTTGAGAGTGCGAGTTTCCGGGTTCATGGTAGTATCCCACAACTGTTGCGGCATCATTTCACCCAAACCTTTGAATCGCTGGATAGTGTAGTTGGCATTAGCGGGAAACTCATGCTGAATCAGGTTTGCCATTTCGCGATCGCTATAGCAATAGTAATGATTGCGTCCGCGTTCTACCTTATAGAGTGGAGGACAAGCGATATAGATGTAACCCTGCTCGATTAGCGCCCGTTGATAGCGATAGAAGAACGTTAATAACAGCGTCCGAATGTGCGCCCCATCTACATCGGCGTCAGTCATAATCACGATGCAGTGATAGCGCAGCTGAGAAGCATCGAACTCCTCACCCTTAACACCCAATCCCAGTGCGGTGATTAGCGCCTGGATCTCCGTGTTTTTATAGATTTTGGCATCGTCGGTTTTCTCAATGTTGAGAATTTTACCGCGCAATGGGAGGATGGCTTGGTTGCGTCTGTCGCGTCCTTGTTTGGCACTTCCTCCGGCTGAGTCGCCTTCCACGATATAAATCTCAGATTCCGAGGGATCTCGCGTACTGCAATCGGCTAATTTACCCGGTAAAGGAGAAGATTCCAAAACCGATTTGCGGCGCACTAACTCTCGTGCGTGACGCGCTGCCTCGGCGGCTTTGAAAGCTTGAATTGCTTTCTCCAGAATCGAATCGGCAACGTTTGGGCGGAACTCTAAATATTCTGTGAGAACTTCGCCAACTAGGGAATCAACAATTCCCCGGACTTCGGTGTTACCGAGTTTGGTTTTAGTTTGTCCTTCAAATTCCGGATCGGGGACTTTGACGGAGATAACCCCCGTTAAACCTTCGCGGACATTCTCGCCGCCGAGGTTCGGTTCATTTTCTTTGATTTTATTGCGCTTGCGAGCGATCGTATTCAGCGTCC
Organism: Coleofasciculus sp. FACHB-542; assembly: GCF_014695825.1. Lineage (NCBI taxonomy): Bacteria > Bacillati > Cyanobacteriota > Cyanophyceae > Coleofasciculales > Coleofasciculaceae > Coleofasciculus > Coleofasciculus sp. FACHB-542. Next base: position 188,720 of record NZ_JACJPB010000019.1, read on the forward strand.
GCGTCAGCACCGCCTTCAACCCTTCCAGGTGAGTACCGCCGTCAACTGTGCGAATATTATTTGCAAACCCCAGCAGAGTATCTGTATAGGCATCGACGCACCACTGCAACGCCACCTCTACCTGTACATTGTTGCGTTCGCCGGATACATAAATAATTTCTTCGTGGAGAGCCTGTTTATCGCTATTCATATAGGCGATATACTCTTTAATACCTCCTTCATAACAGTAGGTTTCTACTCTTGGCTCTCCACCCTTAACTAATTCCAGGCGGTTGTCAGTAAACGTGATTTTGACACCCGCATTTAAGTAAGCCAGTTCCCGCAAACGACTCGCCAAGGTGGTGTAATCAAACTCAATGCCAGTCGTCACAAAAATCTGTAAATCTGGCTTGAAACTAATCGAGGTGCCTGTCCTCGCTTCTTTAATTGGCGTTGCCTTGAGTTCGGTGACAGGAATACCCCGCTCAAAGCGCATGATATGCTCCCGCTTCTCCCGCCAAACGGTTACTTCTACCCACTCAGACAAGGCATTGACTACGGAGATCCCGACACCGTGCAAACCACCAGAAACCTTGTAACCGCCGCCGCCAAACTTCCCTCCGGCGTGCAGCACCGTCATTACCGTTTCCAAAGCTGATTTGCCTGTAGTGGGATGAGTATCGGTGGGAATCCCCCGCCCATCGTCTGTCACCGTCACCGAACCATCGGCGTTTATGTCTATCTCCACATGGGTGCAATAGCCAGCCAGAGCCTCATCAATAGAGTTGTCCACCACCTCGTAAACTAGATGATGGAGTCCCCTAGGGCCAGTCGAACCGATGTACATCCCCGGTCTTTTCCGGACTGGTTCAAGACCTTCTAGAACTTGAATCTGATCGGCACTGTAACTGCTCGTCATGAATAAGGATACTCCAATAATGGCTTGGAAGCCCACCGGGACTTCAAAAATGTAAAAACACTCCAAAATTGTAGCACAAAAGGTTCCGAGGCGACTGTAGGGCAATTTCAAGAGATATTTGTTTAGGGGCTGTACCTAGTGAAAGGCAACAACGCAGGAAAGCACGGTGGCACAAGGGAACGGGAAGCGAGAGAAACAGACACAGGGAGCAGCGGAAAATTACCTGTTCACTCAGTCCTTAACCCTCAATCCTCAGCCCTCTTCACTCAATCCTCAGCTAACCCTCAGTCCTCTTCACTCAGTCCTCAGTCCTCAGCTAACCCTCAGTCCTCTTCACTCAGTCCTCAGCCCTCTTCACTCAGTCCTCAGCCCTCAGCGCTGATTGTCATCTGTGGTGCTACTGCGACGGGAAAATCAGGACTGGCATTAGCATTGGCGCAGCGGCTGGGTTCTGTAATTCTTAGCGCTGATTCGCGTCAAGTGTACCGCGAATTTGATATTGGCACAGCTAAGCCAACAGATGCTGAGCGCAAGTTGGTACCGCACTACTTAATTGATATCTGCGATCCCACAGAAACTTTGACAGTGGCAGATTACCAGCAGCAGACGCAAGCTTTAATTGCTGCTTTGGGCAAGGAAACTCCGCCTTTACTGGTGGGAGGAACGGGTTTATACATCCGTTCTATTGTGCAGGGGTTAAAGATTCCTAGAGTAGCGCCCCAAGAAGAGTTGCGATCGCAACTGCAATCTCTCGGTCAAATCCAACTTTACGCTTTTCTACAACAAGTCGATCCCGTTGCCGCTCAGAAAATTCATCCTAACGATCCCGTGCGGACATTGCGAGCTTTAGAAGTATTTTATGTGACGGGTCGCCCCATTTCAGAGCAGCAAGGAGAGAATCCACCCGATTATCCCATTCTCCAAATTGGCTTAGATTGCCCGGACTCTAGCCACCTTACGCAACGCATTGAACAGCGAACCGAACAGATGTTAGCAGCAGGGTGGGAAGCGGAGGTAAAAATCCTTTGTGAGAAATACGGTTGCAATCTGCCGCTGCTGGATACGCTAGGTTATAGGGAAATGAAGCAATATTTAGCTGGAGAGATTTCTCTATCGGACGCCAAAGAGTTAACCGTTTTGCACACTCGTCAATTTGCCAAGCGACAACGCACTTGGTTTCGTGCTTATCCCCAAATTGAGTGGTTTGAGGCAAATCAACCCGATTTATTGGAGCGCGTGTGGCAACGAGTGCTAGAGTTCATTGCCGCAAGTTGTCAGGATGTGCCTCCTCAAGCTAGATGCTAACTTCCTGTCCAATTTTATACTCTTGTAACTAAACTTAACTTCGTACATTTTCGAGTTGTATGGAAGTGATTTCTTTGCTTTCTGCTACAAGGAGTTGAAGGATTCGTGTATAGCAGATTACCCAGGAAATGCAATGATAAACTTTTCTGCTATATTAAACCGCCATCAACCTTTAGAGAGATTTTATAGAATTTATATATGAATAGGAAAACCATTTAATAGACTATGAAAACAGCAAAACCGCCTTTTTTAATTCCTACGGGTACAAATAACCCTTAGCAGTTGCGATCGCATTTCCGGCACTGCGGTAAAAGGCTGGAGACCTTTAGTTTGAGCGAGAATGTGTAGAATTTAGCGATTTTCATGTAGATTTTCCTGGAAGTGTTAGTCCATTGAAGTGCCAGGGAACAATCTAGCTAGGGTTATCGGACGGAAAAGTTGATCGCTGAGACTTTCTCCTGCTTTTTCAGCATTGAGACATTTAGCGCGACAAGGCAGAACAAGCATTTTCAGATGATGGCTACCGAAATCCGGTCCAAGTAGGAATAAGTACTGATGAAAATTTTAGAGTCTAGTAAGGAAGCGGCGAGGCTAGAAGCTCTGCGCCGATATCGGATTCTTGATACAGAACCCGAAGAGGCATTCGACGATCTTGCCCATTTAGCGGCGCACGTTTGTGGAACCCCGATTGCGTTAATAAATTTTTTGGATAAAAACCGTCAGTGGTTTAAGTCAAAGGTGGGTTTAGAAGTATCAGAATTCCCCCGTGATAGCGGGTTCTGCCCCCTACTTGAGCAACACGAAATTTTAATGATTCCTGATACATTGGCTGATAAGAAGTTTGCCACTAATCCGGTCGTCATTGCTTGCCCCAGCGTCCGATTTTATGCGGGCGCACCGCTGATAACGCCTGAGGGACAGATAATTGGGACGATCTGTGTTGTTGATTATGTACCGCGAAACCTCAGTCCAGAACAAGTAGAGGCACTTAAAGCTTTAAGCCGCCAGGTAATTAGCCAACTAGAGCTACGGCGCAATTTAGCTGAAAAGGAACGCAGCATCGCTGCACGCGAACGAGCCGAGGAGGCGCTACAGCGAGCTGCTACCGAGAACCGGCACCTGGCACGGGCGATTACTTCAGCTTCTGAGGGAGTGATTATTACCGATCCGAACCAGCCAGACAACCCGATCGTTTACGCAAACCCAGCTTTCTCGCGGATCTCTGGGTATAAGCCAGAAGAAATTATGGGTCGCAACTGCCGTTTTCTGAAAGGTTCTGGCACAGATCCGCAAGCGATCGCTCAAATTCGCCAAGCGATCGCCGAACAAAAAGAGATTCAAACGACGCTGCTGAACTATCGAAAAGATGGTCAGCCATTCTGGAATGAATTAAGAATTTCGCCAGTATTTTCAGATGAGGGGAACTTACTCTACTTCGTAGGCTTGCAAACGGACATCTCCGCTCGTAAGCGGGCAGAGGAAGAGCGCGATCGCTTATTCACCCTCTCGTTGGATATGCTGTGTATTGCTAGTTTGGATGGCTATTTTAAGCGCGTAAACCCAGCTTTTGAGAAAACACTTGGGCTTTCTCAAGAAGAACTTTGCTGTACACTACTGTTTAACTTTGTTCATCCTGAAGACCAAGGAAAAACCCGTGACGAATTCCAGAAACTTGCCACGGGCGAACCAACCATCGACTTTGAGAACCGCTACATCTGTCAGGATGGTTCGTATAAATGGCTATCCTGGACAGCCTCTCCGGTCGTTGAAGAAGGGTTGATGTATGCGATCGCCCGCGACATTACCGAGCGCAAAGCTAACGAGGAGGCATGGCGTCAAAGCGAAGAGCGGTTTCGCAATTTAGTCGAAACCACTAGCGATTGGGTCTGGGAAGTGGATGAAAACGTTGTTTACACGTATGTCAGTCCGAAGCTCCGCGACATTTTGGGTTATGAACCAGAAGAAGTTCTGGGCAAAACTCCCTTCGATCTCATGCCTCCGGAAGAAGCTTTTCGAGTTGCTAATATTTTTGGGCAAATGGCTGCCCTTGCACAACCCATTACGTGTCTTGAGAATACGACTGTTCACAAAGACGGTCATCTGGTTGTCCTAGAAACTAGTGCAGTTCCAGTTTGGAATTGTGATGGAAAATTCCAAGGTTATCGCGGCATGGATCGGGACATCACCGAGCGAAAGGAGGCAGAACAAAAAATCCGCAGACAAGCTGCCTTGCTAGATGTAACAACAGATGCAATTCTTGTGCGAAATCTAGAAGACAAAATCGTACTTTGGAGTAAAGGAGCTGAGTTACTGTACGGTTGGAAGGCGGAGGAAGTTCTGGGGAAAAATGTTTCGGAGATTTTGTACAACGATCCTTCGCCTCAACTCCTAGAAGCGCACAAGACTGTTAACAACAAAGGTGAATGGCAAGGTGAATTGTATAAAGTCACCAAAGAAGGCAAACAAATTGTCGTTGCCAGTCGTTGGAGTTTGGTGCGCGATGATGAAAACAACCCCAAATCAATCCTCTCTGTAGACACCGATATTACAGAGAAAAAACAACTTGAAGCACAGTTCCGCCGCGCCCAACGGATGGAGAGTATCGGTACTCTGGCTGGCGGTATTGCCCACGATCTAAACAATGTACTGACGCCAATTCTTGCCGCCATTCAAATCTTACAAATGGTAATTCCCGATTCGCGCAGTCAGCGGCTTTTGGATTTACTAGAAACAAATACTAAACGGGGTGCCGAGCTAATTAAGCAAGTCTTGTCATTTGCGCGAGGAGTTGAAGGGGAGCGAATGACCCTTCAAGTAGGGCACTTAATTGGGGAAATTCAAAAAATTGCCAAAGAGACCTTTCCTAAATCAATCGAAATCTATACAGATGTACGAATGATGGAACTTTGGCCTGTCTCTGGAGATGCCACTCAAGTACATCAGGTGTTGATGAATCTCTGCGTGAATGCCCGTGATGCGATGCCAGATGGTGGAGTCTTGAGTATCTCTGCCGAAAATCTTATCATCGATGAAAACTATGCCCGGATGAATATTGAGGCCAAAATGGGGCCTTATATCGTTATTACTATCTCGGATACTGGAAGTGGTATTCCTCCAGAAAGTTTAGAAAGAATTTTTGAACCATTTTTCACAACAAAAGAACTCGGTAAAGGCACAGGGCTAGGTCTGTCCACTGTGTTGGCAATCATTAAAGGTCATGACGGTTTTATCAATGTCTATAGCGAAGTAGGAAGAGGAACCCAATTTAAAGTTTATTTTCCAGCAACTAACACAACTACAACAGATCCAGAAGCTACGGAGCGTTATGAACTGCCCAGAGGTCACGGAGAATGGATTCTTGTGGTTGATGATGAACCAGCCATTCGAGAAGTGACTAAAACATCCCTAGAAGCCTATGACTATCGGGTACTCACTGCCAACGATGGGATTGAAGCGATCGCACTCTATGCCCAGCATCGCGCGGAAATCAATGTCGTGTTAATTGATATGATGATGCCTACGATGGATGGTCCAACCACCATCCGCGCCCTACAAAAAATGAACCCGCAGGTCAAAGTTATTGCCGTGAGCGGACTGGTTTCCAACCATAAGCTCCCAGCGATCGCAGGTGGCGTAGTTAAAAGATTTTTGTCGAAGCCCTACACCGCAGAAGATTTGTTGAAATCCATTCACGAGCTTCTAAGTTAGCGCTGTGATTCCAGCAGTCGATGCAATACACGCTACGAGGTCAAGTATGCACGATTGGCACTCCCTCCCCTTTCTAGCACTAACTTTTGCCCTGTTTATCATCTTCCTCAAGATTTTAACGAACCAAAACTTTGTGCCTAATTTTTTCTTTAGATAAACTAAAAGTAAGCATACAAGGTGTTAGCGATGGATTACCAAAAGTTTGTTGAGCAACTGCCCAGCCTTTATGAAAATTGGGGACGCGAATCGGTTGTACCTAAATCAAAGCGGTTTCAGCAAGCACTTGACCAAGTTCAAGGGATGACTACTGCCAACGTAATGCAGTTGCTCAATTTTGCTGTGGAGTGCATGGAACCAGATGAAATATATTGCGAGATTGGCTGTTATCAAGGTTCTACTTTAATTGGCGCACTGCTCGATCATCCAGAACGAATGGCATACGCTGTAGATAACTTTTCTGAATTCGACCAATCCGGTGAGAATCTGGATAAATTAATTAATAATTTATCAAGTTTTGATATTCAAGATCGAGTTTATTTTTGCAATCAAGACTTTGAAGAATTTTTATTAGAGCTTCGAGAAATTAATCCAGATGACAAAATCGGGGTTTATTTATATGATGGTGCTCACGACTATCGGTCGCAATTATTAGGATTACTCCTAATCAAACCGTTTCTAGCAGAGAAGGCATTGATTATTATCGATGATAGCAATTGGGAAGCGGTGCGCCAAGCTAATTGGGATTTTATGGCTGCTAACCCAGAGTGCGAATTATTGCTGGAGTTGCTGACGCCAGGAGATGGCTATCACACTTTTTGGAATGGGATTCAGGTACTCAGTTGGGATGCAAATAAAAAAGCAAACTATTCCTGGAATACTTTTAGTAAGATGCGCCGGAAGTCAGTTATTCAAGCTATCTATGAATTACAGTTTATTGGAAAAAACGAAAGGGAGTTAGACAATCTGTATCAAGAAGCCTTATCGCTGCATGAAAAAGGACAGTTTTTAGCTGCTGAAAAAAAATATTGTGACTTTATACGAGCGAAAAACTGGGATACTAAAGCGTGGCTAAGCTTAGGAATTCTATATTACGAGGCAGAACAGTATCAAAAGTCCGTTGAAACAATTTTTAATTTACTAAAAATAGATTCATCTGTAGCTCAAGCATATTATATCCTTGGGTTGGCTTTCGAGAAAATCAATCAAAATCCTCAAGCGATTTCCGCTTACACAGAAGCGATCGCTCTTGAACCAAAACTAATTGAAGCTTACAACAATTTAGGAAATCTCCTCAGTCAGGCGGGTGAAAGCGAGCAGGCTGAAGCAGTCTACCGTCAAGCGATCGCAGCTAACCCCAGCCACTTTGGTAGCTACCTCAATTTGGGAAATTTGTTAATGGAACAGAATCAAATTGAGCAAGCAATTGAGGTGTATAAAACAGCTCTGACGCTAATTCCAGATAATCCTGATATATTAAATAACCTAGCGATGGCATTAGAAGCCCAAAAGAATCCTACTCAGGCTCTTCTAAATTTTGCTAACAAACTTTACCAGCAAGAGAAGTATGAAGCAGCAATTAAGCAATATCAAAAATTGCTAGAAATTCAAACAGGAGATGCAGAGGTTTACTTTAACCTGAGTGATTGCTTTACACATCTAAATCGAGTAGAAGAAGCTATCAATACGCTTAAAGAAGGCATCTCCTTTTACCCAATAAGTGGTAAGCTGCACTTTTATTTTATAAAATTATTGCAGGAAAACGGACGGATTAAAGAAGCAATATCAAGTGCAGAAAAGGCATCTCAAATCCTGCCTAATGAATATGTATTTAAAATTTTTAAAAATTTAATATTACCCACTAATTATAATAGCGCTAATGAAATTAGCTTTTATCGTCAGCGATTTATCCAAGGCATACAAAGTTTAATTCAGGAGACATCCTTAGAAGAGCCTGAAGATAAAAAGAATGCTCTTGCCGGTATTAGTTGTGTAACAAACTTTTTTTTAGCGTATCAGGCTCATAACGATTTGGAATTGCAACGCCAGTATGGAAATTTAGTCCATCAAATTATGGCAGCCAACTATCCACAATGGGTTCAAGCTATATCCATGCCTCCGCTTAAGGAGAACAAAAAAATTCGTGTTGGTTATGTCTCAGCATTCTTACACGGTTGGAGTGGAACATTTTTATCACTAGGTTATCTGCGTTACTGCAATCAGCAAGATTTTGAATTTCACTGTTACTACACAGGGAATCAGCTAGACAATATCACTGAGTTGTTTCGTAATTATAGTGATGCATTTCATCATATTCCTAATAATCTCGAAGCAGTATGCGAACAAATTGTTGCCGATAAACTACATATACTTGTTTTCCCAGAAATTGGTATGGATGCAGCGACGATGCAACTTGCCGGTTTGCGTCTGGCTCCTGCTCAGTGCGTAGTATGGGGACACCCAGTAACTACTGGTTTACCGACCATTGATTACTTTTTATCCAGCGAGTTAATGGAGCCAGAAAATGCACAAGCACATTACTCTGAAACTCTGATTCGTCTGCCGAATGTTGGAGTTGCTTATCCTACATTAGAGATTCCTCCGCTAACAAAGACACGAGCAGATTTTCAGCTAAGGGATGATGCTGTAGTTTACCTATCTTCTCAAGCTCCTTACAAGTATTTACCGCAACATGACTATATTTTTGCTGAAATCGCCCGTCGCGTGCCTCAAGCTCAGTTTATGTTTCTTCGTGCAGGTGTGCCTCAAGAACGCTTGGAACGCGCTTTTTCGGCAATTGGTTTGAACAGTAAAGACTATTGTGTTTTTTCACCTGTTCTACCTCGCGCTGAGTATTTCATGCTTAATTTAGTTTCAGATATTTATCTAGATACTTTAAGCTGGTCTGGCGGTAACACGACACTAGATGCGATCGCTTGTAGTTTACCCGTTGTTACCTGTCCTGGCGAATTTATGCGAGGTCGTCACTCTTATGGATTTCTAAAAAGGCTTGAGGTGACAGACACAATTGCTCAGACTGAAGCAGAATATATTGATATTGCTGTAAGGTTAGGTTTAGACCCGATTTGGCGGCACGACGTTTCAGAAAGAATCAAGGCTCGGCATGACTATCTTTATGACGACAAAACTTGTGTAGCAGCTCTTGAAGATTTTTACAAACAGGTTGTCCAAAAGGGACTTACGCAGACATAGAGTTACCGATGATTACCCAAGACAAAAAACAACGAAATTGGCAACCCATCATCAAGCAATTTGAGGCAGTTATCGGGAAAAACGGCGTCGTGCAGCGTTGTGAGGAGTTAATAACCTACGAGTGCGATGGTTTAACTAGCTACCGACAAAAACCTGCCCTCGTTGTGCTACCGCGCACCACAGAAGAAGTCGCAGCGGCAGTGAGGATATGCGACCAAAATCAAATTCCCTGGGTTGCACGCGGTGCTGGCACTGGACTTTCTGGTGGAGCCTTGCCTGTAGAAAATTGCGTGCTAATTGTTACTGCATTGATGCGAAAACTCTTGAGCATTGACTTAGAAAATCAGCGGGTTGTGGTGCAGCCAGGAGTAATTAATAACTGGGTAACGCAAGCCGTTAGCGGTGCCGGATTTTACTATGCGCCTGACCCTTCCAGCCAGATTGTATGCTCGATTGGCGGTAACGTTGCAGAAAATTCTGGAGGCGTCCATTGTCTTAAATATGGCGTTACCACCAACCACGTTTTAGGTTTAAAATTAGTTCTCCCCGATGGCTCTATTGTAGACGTGGGAGGACAAATTCCCGAAATGCCTGGTTACGATTTAACGGGTTTATTTGTTGGTTCTGAAGGCACGCTAGGTATCGCTACAGAAATTACTTTGAGAATTCTTAAGACCCCGGAATCTATTTGCGTTCTTTTAGCAGATTTTACCAGTGTCGAAGATGCTGGAGCCGCTGTATCAGATATTATCAGCGCTGGGATAATTCCAGGCGGTATGGAGATTATGGATAATATCAGCATCAACGCTGTCGAAGATGTTGTAGCAACAGGTTGTTATCCTAGAGATGCTGCCGCTATCTTGTTAGTTGAAATAGACGGCTTAGAAGTGGAAGTGGCGGCAAATAAACAGCGTATTGCGGAAATTTGCACCACCAATGGAGCGCGTAGCATCACCACGGCAAACGAGCCAGAAACCCGTCTAAAGCTCTGGAAAGGACGGAAAGCAGCCTTCGCAGCAGCAGGCAAACTCAGCCCTGATTATTATGTCCAAGATGGGGTAATTCCCCGGACTCAAATGCGATTTGTACTGCAAGAAATTGAAGCATTGAGTCAAAAGTACGGCTATCGTATTGCTAACGTCTTTCATGCTGGAGATGGCAATCTTCACCCACTCATTCTTTATGATAATTCAATTCCTGGAGCGTTGGAACAGGTGGAAGAATTAGGCGGGGAAATTCTTAAACTTTGCGTAGAAGTAGGCGGAAGCCTTTCTGGGGAACACGGGATTGGTGCGGATAAAAAATGCTATATGCCGCAAATGTTTACCGAAACGGATCTAGAAACAATGCAATGGGTGCGCCAAGTATTTAATCCCAAAGGTTTGGCTAATCCGGGTAAAATATTTCCTACTCCCCGCACCTGTGGCGAAGCTTCACACGCTCAGTCTCAAAAGCAGTTTGAGTCAGTTGATGTATTTTAATTCATTAACCAAGAGCAAATGATTCGCTAAGAATTTTGGGGAAATATGCGATCGCGCTACAATCTAGACACAGAAAGATGCTCTAATTTGCAATCTAGATGGGAGTCTTTACTACAACCGTTTCAGGTTGAGCAAAAGATTGCTCAGAAAGTGTTGCTTGACTTATTCAAGGCTTACTCCAGTGATGGTAGACATTATCATACTTTGGAGCATATAGAACAAGTTTTAGCAACGCTTAACGATTTGCGATCGCTATCCCAAAACTATGCAGCAATTGAATTTGCAGCTTGGTTTCACGATGCAGTTTATAACCCAAAAGCTAACGATAATGAGGAAAAAAGTGCAGAATATGCAGCGATGATTTTGAAAGGGTTAGACATTCCCTCATCAACTATAGAGGTTGTATATTCTTTAATTAGAAAAACCAAATACAATCAAAATATAGACGGTATTGATAGCAAAATTTTTCTAGATGCAGACCTTTCTATATTAGGAGCATCGGCTACTAAATACAGAATATATGCTCAAGCAATTAGAAAAGAGTATTTATGGGTCTCTTCCACAAAATACAGAACAGGGAGGAAACAAGTATTGCAGAGCTTTTTAAACCGAGAACGAATATATTTTACTGAAAAAATGTTTGTTGCTCTAGAACAACAAGCTAGGCAAAATATTAAAGAGGAAATGGAATTTTTATGAAAAACTGTAAGAGCGCTCGCTCAATCCGGTGAAGTTCTTCTAGAGCCAAGGATGCTGGTGCTATTCAGAAAAATAAATATGGGAAAAAACTAAAAATAAATTTCAGACAAAATGCGAATTTGCTTTATTGGTGACTCTTTTGTAAACGGAACTGGCGATCCAGAGTGCCTCGGTTGGACGGGAAGAATTTGTGCAGCAGCACGAAAGCAAGGTTATGACATTACTTATTACAATCTTGGGGTACGGCGGGAAACCAGCGCAGATATTAGATCCCGTTGGCTAGGTGAGGTTACTTGTCGCTTACCTAAAGAATATGATGGCAGGATTGTCTTCTCGTTTGGTGTAAATGACACCACCCTGGAAGATGGGAAGACTCGTGTGGAGTTAGCGGATTCCCTAGAAAATTGCTGTGCAATTCTTGAAGTTGCAAGGCAAACATTTCCAGTCTTGATGGTGGGAGCGCCACCCGTTGCAGAGATTGAGCAAAATTTGAGGATCGCTGGTTTGTCTGAGCAGGTAGCTCGTTTATGTAGCGATCGCAATGTGCCTTATTTAGATGTTTTTACTCCTTTACAGGCGTCATCGGTGTGGATCGGTGAGGCAACAGCGAATGATGGCGCTCACCCCGGTGCTGCCGGTTATGCCGAATTTGCTCACTTAGTACAAAGTTGGTCTGCGTGGTTATCGTGGTTAAAATAGCTCAACTCACATCTTGCGCCAAGCTCTCAGAATGGAATTCTAAGGCGATCGCATTCTAGCTAGGAAAGCGCGAACCAACTGAAAATAAAGGGTTTTGTAACCTGCTCCCAGCAGGTTTTGTTTGTGTAACTGTGTTTCAACAGCCTAGAGCAAGATGTATCCCTCTTCTGTCACTTTCCGGAGAAGCAAGTAGTAAATCAGTTAAATTATCCAGAAGCCAAACCGGGTTTAAATTGATTCATTGCAGCAATTAAATGATTAAATCCCAGCAAT
>NZ_JACJPB010000002.1:0-18516 GCF_014695825.1 Coleofasciculus sp. FACHB-542
CGGACAGCGATGTCTTTCCGTTTTATGGAGTGGGTGAACGCTAATCGAGATGTATTCTCAGCCTATAAAGCTGCTTTGGGTTTTATTTGGGCTTGAAATCTGTTTAAGTCCCGTTAATTTTTCGCCTAGTTGTGTTGTTTTAAATTCCAAAGCAAGTTGGCTAAATTTAACTTCCGGTAAGCGGTTGACATAAATCGGCTTGAGAGCTTCCAAAGCAGCAGTAGCATCGGGGAAACGGTCTTTTGCTTTGGGTTCGACCATTTTTGAGAGCCAATCCACAAAACGCAGGCTCAGCTTGGGAAGCAGCGGATTGAAATTAAGCCGACCATCTTCATCAAATAAGGTGTCAATTGCTGTTGAGTTTGTCCCAGTTAACAAACAAATGAGTGTTGCGCCTAAACCATATAAATCGGTCGCTTCGTTTAGCTGGCGGTTGTATATCTGTTCGGGTGCCATAAACCCAAATGTCCCAGCAGCGACGCTGCTCATTGCCATTTCCCCGCTGCCAATTCGAGCTAAGCCAAAATCCACCAGGTAAACATTCAATTGCTCGTCCACGAGGATATTTTCAGGTTTAATATCCCGGTGAATTACAGATGGAATCCGATTTTGTAAATAAACAAGAATTTCTAGGACAGAAGCAGCAATTTTCTGGATTTCATCCGGGTCAAAACTGCGTGGAGCAGATAAAGGCAGGGCATCTTTATGCTCCTGCACCATGCAGAAACCAGCTTGGGTTTCAAAGGAATCGAGGTAACGGGGAATTCCAGGATGATCAAGTCCTCGTAGCACTTGAATCTCGCGCTCATAAGCTTTAAAACCCGACCATTCAGACCCAACTTGGGCAAATAGAAATCGCTTCAGGATGACTGACTGCTCTGTGACGTTATCCTTTGCCAGATAAGTGATGCGACCCCCAGCGCGATTGCGCCCAAGTTCTCGAATGGTCTGATAGCGGGGACGGGGACTTAAAGTGTGTGAGGAGTTGCTCATGACGGCAAACAATGCAGGTAGATGGCGTCTATTCTAGGCGATCGCTTTCCTTTCGTTTTTTCCCTTCGCGCCCTATAACAAAGAGAGCGCAACGCTTACCTAAGTGCGTCTTCGGGCTTAAACCTCCACAAATGCTAACTCCTCTTCTTCAACCTCGTGCCATGTGGAATTCGCCAGTCGTTCAATTGCCCGATCGATTGTCTCCAAACCCTGCTCAAGATTTTCGATTGTGGCTAAATGTCCGCGCAACTCAGCAGCACCAGCAAAACCTTTGGCATACCAAGTCATGTGCTTCCTGGCTTGTCTGATACCGCGATCGCCTTTATATTCCCACAAAGCTTGCAAATGTTCTTTGGCACATTCCAACCGTTGTATCGGCGTTGGCGGTGTCTTTTCTTGCCCAGTTTTCAAGAAATAGTCAATTTCTCCCACTAAAAAGGGATAACCCAGAGTTCCCCGCGAACACATCACCCCATCCGCGCCGGTTTGTTCCAAACACTTCACCGCCGCCTCCACGGAAAACATATCGCCATTGGCAATCACTGGAATCGACAGAATTTCCTTAACTTTACCAATCCACTCCCACTTGGCAGGACCAGTGTAACCTTGGGAACGGGTGCGACCGTGGACTGTAATCATTTGCGCCCCCGCATCTTCCATGCGTTTGGCAAAGTCCAAAATGTTAATTTCCTTATCTGTCCAACCGATGCGCGTTTTCACCGTTACCGGCACATTCACCGCCTTCACGACCGCTCGGACAATTGCCTCAGCGACTTCTGGTTGCCGCAATAACGAAGAACCACCGCCGTTTTTCGTAATTTTGTTGACCGGGCATCCCATGTTGATATCAACCGTATCAGCGCCCTCTTTCACAGCCATTACAGCCGCTTCTGCCAAGAAATCGGGGCGACAGTCAAACAACTGAATGCTAATCGGTCTTTCGTTCGGATCTACCTCCATAATCTTGGGGAGTTCCTTCAGGTAATGGAGTCCCGTCGCGTTCACCATCTCGGTGTACATCATCGAGTCAGGTGCATGGCGACGCACCAAGCGACGAAACACCATATCGGTAACGCCAGAGAGGGGCGATTGTAAAACCCGGCTTTTGACTTCAAAAGAGCCAATTTTCAGAGGTGTCAAGAGTCGGGATTGCAGAGTAGGAGAAAGAGTAACCATAGGTTCTATCGCGGTCAACCGGGCTTTTTCATTTTACGAGCGATCGCTGTTGAACCATTTGATTATGGCGATCGCCCCTATCTTTATTGTGAATCGCGATCGCTTACGATAACGACACCTGAGCGCGACTGGCATTTGAAGTTGCTTCCTCATCCCATCGGTTGCCGAGTGCTGCCAAGCGATCGCGGTACTCGATGCGGTTGACCCAATCTTCGGGCCATGCTGCCATTCCTAAATAGGCTCCGGCGAAAGCACCCGTGAGGCAGGCGATAGAGTCTGAATCGCCTGCGGTGAGTGCCGCACGACGAAGTGCCGCCACTGGCTCTTCAGGAAACAGCAGAAAGCACAGCAGACCTGTGGCAAAGGCTTCTTCTGCCACCCATCCTTCCCCTGTCGCCAAACAGGGATCTGCATCCCGGTTCGGTTCTGCCAAGGCGGCATCCAGACGGTCAAGGATGGACAAACATTCATCCCACCCACGGGTAATAAATTCCTCTGGTGTATTGATAGAGGGACGTTCCCAGAGCAACCCCAGCCAGTCGGTGTGGTAGATCGAGCGTTGTTCCTCAGCATAGGCGCGAAGTCGAGAAGGCAACCCTTCGGGATTGGCACCCGCAACCAGGTCAGCGATCGCTCTTGCCGTTAAATCCGAGGCGGCAAGTGCGGTGGGGTGTCCGTGGGTCAAAGCTGCCTGGAACTGAGCGATCGCGGCGCGGGTCGTTTCGTCCAAATTGTTGACCAGACCCACAGGTGCCACCCGCATATTGGCTCCACAACCCTTTGAGTTTGCTACCGTTGCCTGCTCCCACGGCAGGCCATCTGCCAAGTTAGCGCAGGCATTTAGACAAGTTCTTCCCGGTGCCCGGTTATTGTCAGGACTGTCCCACCAGTCGATGAAGGCGCGGCGTAGCAGCGGCTCTAGGCTCTCAGCACCCAAAGGCGGTATTACTTCCAAAAGTGCCTCTCCAACCGCTAAAGTCATCTGCGTGTCATCTGTAACGCGAGCCGGATTGCCCATTGGTTGCTGCGGCCCTTGGGGTGGGAAGCGGCGCAGGATCTCGTCAACATTGAGAAACTCAGTTACAGCACCGAGCGCGTCACCAAAAGCTAAACCAAACAGGCATCCAGAAGCACGGCGCATAGCTAGTACAACTCTTATTTTTTATGAATTCCGAACGATGGATCGAAAATCGCATCTTTATGTAATACACATAATACAAGTTTTTAGAAGGAACCAATCGTGAATGATTTAGGCGGTGTTGGTGGAGAGTTCAACGAGGTAATCGCGATCCGAAGGCTGCGCGGTAGCGCGATCGCGTTGAATTCCTCTAGACGGCAAATACACCTATTTAATTACGGCTTGCCCCCATACCTAAAGCCCCTGATTTCCTTACAGTAGACACAGTGAAAGCAATCAGCAGATGTTAAGTGATTGAGCCAAAGGGGATGCCTCCTGAAGGTTAACCGTCCTTCCTCAGGTTCGGAAAACCCCACAACACCAGAGTGGCTAATCCCGCACACTATATAGATCGGTACGCACGCACCAATGGTTATTAAATCTGGAAAGAGCTGCTGATTTAACCCGGTTGGTTCAATTTGTAGTTCCGTATCCGCCCTCAAAAGTTTTTGTAGTTATTAGGAAGCCGAAATACCCCTATGGCAAAAGTAGTTGGAATTGACTTAGGTACGACAAACTCCTGCGTAGCAGTGATGGAAGGTGGTAAGCCCACTGTGATCGCTAACGCAGAAGGTTTTCGGACAACCCCCTCTGTCGTAGCATTTGCCAAAAATGGCGATCGCTTAGTGGGTCAAATCGCCAAGCGTCAATCGGTGATGAACCCCGAAAACACCTTCTATTCGGTGAAGCGTTTTATCGGACGCAAGTTTGAAGAAATCACCCACGAAGCCACCGAAGTTTCTTACAAAGTGCTGCGCGACAGCAACGGCAACGTTAAGCTAGACTGCCCCGCTCAGAGCAAGCAGTTTGCACCAGAAGAAATTTCTGCCCAAGTGCTTCGCAAGCTGGTGGATGATGCCAGCAAGTACCTTGGAGAGACCGTTACCCAAGCTGTAATCACCGTTCCCGCTTACTTCAACGACTCCCAGCGCCAAGCTACCAAAGATGCTGGTAAGATTGCCGGGATTGATGTAATGCGGATTATCAACGAGCCGACCGCCGCTTCCTTGGCATACGGACTCGAAAGAAAGGCCAACGAAACCATTCTGGTATTTGACCTGGGTGGCGGTACCTTCGACGTATCCATCCTGGAAATGGGCGATGGCGTATTTGAAGTGTTAGCGACCTCTGGCGACACTCACCTGGGTGGTGACGACTTCGACAAGAAAATCGTTGATTACTTAGCCGAAGAATTCAGAAAATCTGAAGGCATTGACCTCCGCAAAGACCGTCAAGCCCTCCAGCGTCTCACCGAAGCCGCTGAAAAAGCCAAGATTGAGTTATCTAGCGTCACACAAGCGGAAATCAACCTGCCATTTATCACCGCTACCCAGGATGGTCCAAAGCACCTGGATATGACCCTGACTCGCGCTCAGTTTGAAGGACTCTGCGCTGACTTGATCGATCGCTGCCGCATTCCTGTGGAGAACGCCTTGCGCGACGCCAAGCAAGACAAGAGTGCAATTAATGAAGTCGTGCTGGTCGGTGGTTCTACCCGGATTCCTGCCGTACAAGAACTGGTGAAGCGGGTTTTGGGCAAAGAACCCAATCAAACCGTCAACCCGGATGAAGTGGTAGCTATCGGTGCCGCAATTCAAGCCGGTGTCCTCACAGGTGAAGCTGGAACTGAAGGACTGTTGCTACTCGACGTTACCCCGCTGTCTTTGGGTGTGGAAACCCTCGGTGGCGTGATGACCAAGATTATCCCCCGCAACACCACGATTCCTACCAAGAAGTCTGAGGTCTTCTCTACTGCTGTAGATAATCAGACCAACGTAGAAATCAAGATTCTGCAAGGCGAACGGGAGATGGCGGCGAACAACAAAGAGTTGGGGATCTTCCGTCTGGATGGAATTCCTCTGGCTCCTCGTGGAATGCCACAAATTGAAGTTACCTTCGATATTGACGCCAACGGTATCCTGAACGTCACCGCTAAGGATCGCGGTACTGGTAAAGAGCAATCAATCAGCATCACGGGTGCTTCCACCCTGCCCCAAAACGAAGTGGAGCGGATGGTTAAGGAAGCCGAACAAAATGCCTCCACTGACCGGGAGCGTCGTGAGAAGATTGACCGCAAGAACCAAGCTGACTCCCTCGTGTACCAAGCTGAGAAGCAAATGGCTGACTTGGGCGACAAGGTTCCCGCTGCTGACAAGAGCAAAGTCGATGGATTGGTCAAAGACCTGCGCGATGCGATCGCTAAAGAAGACGACGATCGCATCAAGACGCTCACAACAGAGCTACAGCAAGCTCTCTACACCATCGGCACGAACATCTATCAACAAGCAGGCGGCGCAGGTGCAGCTCCTGGCGATGGCACCGGTACCCCTGGTGGTGGTTCCAGTCAGTCCACTGGTACTGGGGATGATGTAATTGATGCTGATTTTACGGAAAGCAAGTAATTAGCTAAGTGCTAAGTGCTAAGTGCTAATTGCTAATTGCTAATTGCTAATAAGGGTTGATGAATTGCTTTTGGGCGCTCATCAGCCCTTTTTTAAAGCAAAACTACGCACAATTACTTTCTTCCTTGCCCCAAAATGACCCGCTCCCTAGAAGCGTGTCTAGTCTAAGGTTCGGGTTTCCTTCCTCAACCTAGCTCCCTACTGCTTTGCGTACCTTTGCGCCAACCTCAGCGTACCTTTGCGTTAAAAACAGAAATTATTGATGCTACTCCACAGGGAAGGCACCAGGTTGTACTTGGACAGTTTCAGTCCGACCGCTACGGTTGACCTCTACTTCTAATCTGGAGCCGACGCTACTCGCTTCTACCCGTTCTTGCACTTGATCGGCACTTGCGACCGCTTGACCGCCAACTTTCTGGATCACATCTCCGGCACGCAAGCCAGCGCGTTCTGCGGGAGAGTTTTTGACCACCCGAACGATGACAACGCCTTTATCCTGCGTAACTTTGAAGCCTGCCTCATTGTCTTTGTTAATGTCGTCTTTTAGTTCCGGCGTCAGCGTTACCATTTGAATTCCCATGTAGGGATGCTCGACGCGACCTTTGCTAAATAGCTGATTGGCGACTCGTTCGGCGGTTTCAATCGGGATGGCAAAACCGAGTCCCTGAGCATTTGCCCGAATGGCTGTATTAATCCCAATCACTTCACCCCTGGCATTTAGCAAGGGACCTCCGGAATTACCGGGGTTGATAGCGGCATCGGTTTGGATAAATCTGACTCGCTTATCCGGGACACCTACCTGCGAACTGGAGCGACCCGTCGCGCTGACGATACCCACCGTCACCGTGTTATCTAGACCGAGGGGATTGCCAATTGCGATCGCCCACTGTCCTGGTATTAAGTTATTCGAGTCTCCCAAGCGTACCGTCGGCAACTTTGTCGCATCAATTTTGACAACTGCCACATCCGTAACCGGATCGGCTCCCACCACTCGACCTTCCATCGTCCGACCATCTTTGAGCGTCACCTTGACCTTATCTGACCCCGCGACAACGTGGGCATTTGTCATTAAGCGACCATCAGCACTGAGAATGAAGCCAGATCCGGTACCTCGTTCCACCCGTTCTTCCGGAACCGGCGTTTCGTTCCCAAAAAATCGTCGGAAAAACGGGCTTCTGAAAGTATCTGGAATGTCCTGCGATACGGTACGAGCCGCATCAATTCGCACGACAGCAGGGCCAACTTTTTCGGCTGCTTCGGCAATAAAATTCAGGTTCTCTTGGGGAGCGCGATTCTGGGGCGGGGAGATTTGCTGTAGCGCGGCTGGAATCGCTGATGGGATTCTGCCTTCGACACTGGGGTTGTCTGCTGCGAAATGGCGACTGGCATATATTCCTGCACCACCGCCGATAGCCAGCAAAGCTAGATAAGTGGTCAGCTGTTTGACAAGTAAACTCATGGTCTTTGGGCTGAAGGACAGCAATACAGGTGATAATTCCACTCTAATCAAAAAATGCTGTGGATGAGCAGCATTTGGGTAGAGTTTTAACTGGGTTTCAAGATATTGGGGTGCCCAAGAGGAGGCACAAACAGCGCATCAGAGTGCATACGCGATCGCTTGGTTTGTCGCGTTGGCGTCACCACTACCCCAGGATACAGCCAACACTGGACACGCCCGATTCCCTGGGCTAAGACAGTGTAAACACTGTCCGTACATCTACTTACCTTGTCAGCCATGCAACTCCAGAAAATCAGCCTTACCGGGGTGCAAAACCTTGTACCCTTACTGATTACTTTTGTGGCAACTGTCTTAACCCCTTTCCCAGGGAAGACGGCTGAAATTTTCCCTGGCTCTCAGGTGTTGGCACAAACTCCAGAGGCTCCAGCGACCGTCAATCCACTCAATATCGAACAAATTCGACAAGTTGCTAAAGAACACAACGCCACACTCGTTGAATACTCAATTAATTACGAGACGTTCCCCGTTCAAGGAAAAGAACAAACCCAAGAATCAGAACTGCTGATTTGGGTGGTTCAACCTACAGGTGAAATCACCTTACGACGGGTTGACCTTAAACCGTTGTGGCAGAAGCAAAATACCTCCCTCTCAGCATTGGTGAGTAGTAGTCGTGCGGCGATGGGGTTCGGGAATGCTGCAAATAAGAGTGGCATCGTCGTGACGACAAAACAGGACAATCGCCTAAGTAAACAGTTACAGCAACTTCATCAGCTGCTCGTTGAGCCGATTGCCGAATTGTTGCCAAAAGCTCCGAACGCTCGTGTCGCCTTTATCCCGCAAAGATCTCTGTTTCTGCTTCCCTTTGCAGCGCTGCAAGATAAACAAGGCAAATACCTGATCGAGCGACACGCAATTTTCACTGCTCCCTCGATTCAGTCGCTGGATTTACTTTACAAGCATCGACAGCGAATCCAAGGGATTGCCAAGGATGTGCTGGTGGTGGGGAATCCGACGATGCCCCGCGTTCCTCCCAAGATAGGACAAAAGCCGGTGTTGTTACAGCAACTGCCCGGAGCGGAACAGGAAGCAAACGCGATCGCGAATCTCTTCAATACCCAAGCGCTTACCGGCGACGCAGCAACTGAGACCTCGATTGTGCAGCAAATGCCCCAAGCGCGAATTATTCATCTCGCAACGACTGGGTTAATCGATGAGGAGGAGGCATTGAGAAATGCGATCGCTCTCGCTCCCTCTAATACCGATGACGGGTTGCTCACAGCAGAAGAAATCCTGAATCTGAAGCTAAACGCTGAGTTAGTTGTCCTGAGTGCCTGCGATGCGGGTTTGGGTCGAATTACCGAGGATGGCGTGATTGGGCTAACGCGCTCTTTGATGGCAGCGGGAGTTCCCAGCGTCATTGCCCCCCCTGGGTCTATGCCGGATGAGCAGACTGCCTTCCTGATGACCGAGTTTTATAAAAATCTTCAATCGAATCCCGATAAAGCTGCTGCAATGCGAAGCGCCATGCTAGCGACGATGAAACAACATCCCAACCCAATAAACTGGGCGGCTTTCATCCTCATCGGCGAACCGTAGAGACAGCGCCTCTGTGCCTATCTTCATCCCAGCTATTTGACAACTCAGTTCATTTACCTAGCCAACTATGCATTCTCGTAGAATCAGTCTAATCGCCTTCATCGCCTTTGTTGCCTCCGTCTCGGCACCTTTAGCTGCCAATTTTCCAGCACCTTTAAGAGCGCCACGGGTGTTAGCTCAAACCCAAGCTGACCGGAAAGCGAAAGCCGACCGACTGCTAGATCAAGGGATTCACCAGTATCAGATCGGTCAATTTGAGGCAGCATTACAGTCTTGGCAACAGGCACTGATTATCTATCGAGAAATTAAAGACCGCGAGGGTGAGGGAGCAGCACTGGGAAATCTAGGAGTTGCTTACGATTCCCTGGGGGACTATGCCAAGGCCATTGAGTACCAACAGCAGCATTTGGCGATCGCGCGGGAGATTAAAGACCGCCAGGGTGAGGGGAAAGCTCTGGGAAATCTGGGAGTTGCTTACGATTCCCTGGGGGACTATGCCAAGGCGATTGAGTACCAACAGCAGCATTTGGCGATCGCGCGGGAGATTAAAGACCGCCAAAGTGAGGGAGCAGCTCTGGGAAATCTGGGAGTTGCTTACCTTAACCTGGGGGACTATGCCAAGGCGATTGAGTACCAACAACAGCATTTGGCGAGCGCACGGGAGATTAAAGACCGCCAAATTGAGGGGACAGCACTGGGAAATCTGGGAGTTGCTTACCGTTCCCTGGGGGACTATGCCAAGGCGATTGAGTACCAACAGCAGCATTTGGCGATCGCGCGGGAGATTAAAGACCGCCAGGGTGAGGAGAAAGCTCTGGGAAATCTGGGACTTGCTTACCTTGACCTGAGGGACTATGCCAAGGCGATTGAGTACTCCCAGCAGGTGTTGGCGATCGCGCGGGAGATTAAAGACCGCCAGGGTGAGGGGAAAGCTCTGGGAAATCTGGGACTTGCTTACCTTGACCTGAGGGACTATGCCAAGGCGATTGAGTACTCCCAGCAGGTGTTGGTGATCGCACGGGAGATTAAAGACCGCCAAAGTGAGGGGACAGCTCTGGAAAATCTGGGAGTTGCTCTCTACAAATCTGGCAATCTTGCGGCAGCAGAGAAAACTCTAATCGATGGAATGGAGGTTAGGGAATCTCTCCGAGAAAGATTAGGCAGCGACGATGCCAATAAAGTTTCAATTTTCGAGCAGCAAGTTCGCACCTATCGCACTTTACAACAAGTCCTGATTGCTCAGAATAAGACCGATGCAGCACTGGAAATTGCCGAACGGGGTCGGGCACGGGCGTTTGTGGAGTTGCTGTCGAGGCGATTATCCCCGAACTCTGTAGAGACGTTACCTGCAAAGTATCTACAGCCGACAATTTCACAGATTCAACAAATTGCCAAAACTCAAAATGCCACCCTCGTTCAATATTCGATTATTTACAATGAGTTCAAAGTTCAAGGTAAACAACAAACCAAGGAATCAGAACTTTTTATTTGGATTATCAAACCCACAGGTGAAGTGACATTTGGTCGCAGCGACCTCAAACCCTTGTGGCAAAAAGAGAATTCTTCTCTACAAAACCTTGTTACCAACACCCGTCAATCAATGGGCGTAAGGGGACGTGGTGGCATTGAAGTAGCGCTAATAGAGGAAGAAAGGCCAACTAAAAGATTACAGCATCTGCATCAATTACTGATAGAACCGATTGCCAAAGAGCTGCCAACCGATCCGAATGCTCGTGTAATTTTTATCCCTCAAACAGAACTATTCCTAGTCCCCTTCCCAGCTCTCCAATATGCCAATGGCAAATACCTGATTGAAAAACATACGATTCTCACGGCTCCCTCAATTCAAGTGCTGGATTTAACTCATCAGCAAAAGCAACGTGTGAAGACGCAATCAATTCCATCTCAACAAGAGGCGTTGGTAGTGGGTAATCCGATAATGCCCAAGGTAGTGCTGAACCCTGGAGAACCAGCGCAGCAGTTACCTAATTTGCCGTGGGCGGAACAGGAAGCAAAGGATATTGCTAAACTACTCAAAACTCAAGCGATTACTGGTAGCCAAGCCACCAAAGTCGCGATCGCGCAAGCATTGCCTAAAGCGCGAATCATTCATCTAGCTACTCATGGCTTACTAGATGATTACCGGGGATTGGGAAGTGCGATCGCTCTCGCTCCATCTAACAACGACGACGGGTTGCTCACTGCTGAAGAAATCCTTAATCTAAAATTGAATGCTGAATTAGTGGTTCTCAGTGCTTGCGACACCGGACGAGGACGCATCACTGGGGATGGTGTCATCGGTTTATCTCGTTCTTTAATTTCCGCTGGGGTGCCTAGCGTAGTTGTCTCCCTGTGGCAAGTCCCGGATAACTCCACTGCTTTTCTGATGACGGAATTTTATAAAAATCTTCAGCAAAACTCTAATAAAGCTACGGCACTGCGAAATGCGATGCTGACAACCATGAAACAGCAACAATATTCAGACCCCGTGCAGTGGGCAGCATTTACTTTGATTGGCGAAGCTGAATAAGGCAATATTCATCTGAGCGCTTGGCAAAGATTTGTTAGAGAATTTATTTCTAACTAATGACAAAAGTTTTTCTAAAACGATTAGGAAAAATAAGTGAAATCGAATCTAGTTAATTATTTTTTTGATGATTGGTCAGTAATGGATAATTGGTTTTTTTCATCCTTCCACCTATTCTTTATTAACCATTACCAACCTGACAAATAAAATAAGTTTCCACCCAAAGTTGACGCTAGAACTTAGGCATAGCGGTCAGTGCGATCTCGCTGACTCCCCAAGCTTCAAAGAACTGGCGATAGAGAACTTTACTAGCTGAGGTCAAGTCACCATCTGGATCGATGATTCCTCCTTGGAGGATTTTGCCCCCATCTGTGCGGAAATCTAACCTTAGTTCACCATTTTCATCTTTTTGAATGATAAAATTTCCGTTTGCCAAAACTTGACCAGCACGACTCGAAATAGCGCAGCGCATCGTTAACGACTTCCGATATAAATAGAACACAGTTAACCATGTCACTAATCTGTGCCGTCGTCAACATAGCTCGTTGAACATAAGATTTCAGTAATCTCAGCCTTTCATCCTGCACCACTTGAGGAAACATTGATGATGTCTCACATCAAGCGCCGTCAGTTTTTGCAATTTGCCGGATCGACGCTGGCAACTTTGGGTTTAAGCCATCTGGATGTGATGCGAAAGGGCGATTGCTATGGCAAAGCCCTCGCGCAAAGCACACCCCGCAAACTGGCGCTGCTGGTGGGAATTAACGCTTATCAAAATAGTAGCGATCGCTTAGCGGGTTGCATTACCGATGTGGAGATGCAGCAACATCTCCTGATTCACCGTTTTGGCTTCAACAAGAACGATGTCCATATCCTGACAGATGCCCAAGCCACTCGTGAAGGTATCTTGGGTGCATTTGACGAATATCTGATTGGGCAAGCGAAGCCGGGAGATGTTGTGGTGTTTCACTTCTCCGGGCACGGTTCGCGGGTAGATGACAGCCCAGAATGCGATGAAGTGGTCTTAAAACTGAGCGAAAGTTGTTTAAACAGTACCATTGTCCCTGCCGATAACTCCCTACCTTTGGTTGCCCGTCGCCGTGGGGGTATTGCATCCGATATCACAGGACACACGCTGTTTTTGCTGGCGTCAGCAGTGAATACGGAAAACCTGACGCTGGTTCTAGATAGTTGTCATGCTGGGGGCGGGAAACGGGGGAATTTGAACGTCAGGGCACTGGATGGTGGCACTCAAGTTACAGTCAGCCCAGTAGAGAAAGAATATCAGCGACAATTGCTATCGCGGGTAAATTTATCCCCGGATGAGTATATTCAGGCACGCAGAGCCGGAGTTGCAAAAGGGGTCGTTATTGCCGCTGCCGATCGCAAGCAACTGGCGGCGGATCAGCGCTTCAACGGCTTTGCGGCGGGGGCATTTACTTATGTGATGACGCAGTATCTTTGGCAGCAAACCGGGGATGAACCCGTGGCGAGTGCGATCGCAAATATTGCCCGTACTACTAACCAGATTTCTTCTACGGGTCAAATTCCAGAATATGAAGCTAAGCAAAAAAGCAATGAAGAGGAACCCGCTTACTTCCTAAACCAACAGACTCTCCCGGCGGAAGCGGTAATCACCAAAGTTGAGGGAGATGGGGTGCAGTTGTGGTTGGGAGGTGTCAATTCCCAAAGCATCCCTGCCTTCGATCGAGGTGCGATTTTGACAGTGATAGACGCTCAAGGCAAGGAGCAAGGATTGGTACAGTTGGAAGCGAACTCGCGCAAAGGATTAACGGCGCGGGGCAAACTCCTAAATGCAGGAAGGGGCGGGGTTTCCTCGCCCCCGCAACTGGGAACATTGCTGCAAGAGCGAATGCGCGGGATTCCCAGCGATATGACTTTACCGATTGGTCTAGATCCATCGCTGGGTAACGACACAGCTAAGGCAGAACAAGCCCTCAAGGCTATCCAGCGCCTCAAAATCTTGCCTTTACAACAGGAAGAATATGTCGCCTACCTCTTAGGACGAATTACCCAGGAGAATCGTCAATTTCAGAAAAATGGAGAGACTCCTAATTTAACCTCTGTGCCCGATATTGGCAGTGTCGGCTTATTCACTCCAGCACTAGAACAAATTCCTGGCTCTTTTGGTGCGTCTGGTGAATCGATAGAAGCGGCTATCGCCCGTCTCACCCCGAAATTTAAGTCACTGCTAGCAGCTCACATTGCCAAGATGGTACTCAATCCCGGTTCCTCTCGGCTGAATGTAGTGGCTTCCATGAAAAGAGCGGAGGGGGAGACATTTGCAACTACTTTCCCGGTTCGCGGCGCACAAAACAGCAGCAATTCTTCAACTCAAAACTCAAACCGCAGCCGCGATGGCTCGCGTTCCGACAACTTAAAACTCCCCTTGGGAACGCCGCTTCAGTTTGTGGTGACGAACCAAGAAAATCGGGATCTTCACGTATCTGTTTTAGTAATCGATCCTGAAGGAGAAATGACGATCGTTTTTCCGAATACCTGGACGGTGGAAGAGAATGCAACTCTGATAAAAGCAGGAGAAACGCGACAAATCCCTCAACCGGGAAAAGATAAGTTCAGATTTAAAGTTGCAAAACCCGTCGGCATGGTGGAGGTTCTGATAATCGCCAGTGGTACTCCTCTTAAGCAAGCGCTCAAGACATTACAGGAAGTGGCGAGGGTGCGAGGACAGGCACCAGGGTTGCCAATGACGCTGGGTGAGGAACCAACCAAGTTAATCGACGGTTTGTTAGAAGACTTTAACCGAGGCGCAGGAAATAGTCGTGGTGGTGAGAAGGCAGAGGTTCGGGGACTGGGAGTTGTTAATCGTGTCGATACTCAAGAGTTGGCAGCGATGTCAATTACCTTTGAATCGCTGGAAACATAAGCATTTATCGCCATTTTAGGGCGGGGTGCGATACATCTGTAGGGGCATGACAATCAAAAAGCCCCTACCGTTAGAAGCGTAATATATTCCAGCCAACTGAGAAATGGTATAGATGAATCTATGGTAGATATCCCGTGCAATGGTATTCAGATACCCAACTTACGGCTGAACAGATGTCGAATGGTGAACGGGTAACAACACTTTGAAAGTAGAACCCTGACCAAGTTTACTGGTGACAGAAATAGAGCCAGCGCAACGTAGGAGAAGTTGCTGCACAATGGTTAAACCTAATCCAGCACCGAAAACTTCTTCGCCCGGTGCTAGGCGTCCGCGATAAAAGCGGTCAAAAATCTTGGGCAATTCGTTCGGGGCAATGCCGATGCCGGTATCGCGAAATTCCAACTGTACGTATTCGCCTTGTTGCTTGGTGCGTACCACCACCTGACCGCCAGTGGGAGTGAATTTAATGCTGTTGTGTAGCAAATTGATAATAATTTGTCGCAGCCATGCCTCTAAGCAGGAGACAGCCGGAAGGTTAGGACTGACCGTGTAGCCTAGCTGGATGCCTTTTTCTTGAGCGATCGCTTGATAGGTGCTGACAACTCCAGGCACGATATCTGCCAACTGCACTGGAAGCAAAGTTGTTGGGGTAGTTGCCCGATCTAGCTGTACTAGCTCCATTAAACCGCTAATCAAGGAAACTTGGCGATCGCACTGTGTATGCAGCAAATGCAGGTAGCGCTGACGCTGCGAGGGTTTGAGTTGTGGGGACTCTAGCAGCGTCAGCGCGGTTTTCATGTTGGTTAGCGGCGTCCGCAGTTCTAACAGCGCATTGCTTAGTAGTTCATCTTTAAAGCGCACTTCATCCAGCAAAGCTTGATTTCGCCGCTGGAGTTCGGCGATTTCCGTTGTTGATGCATGATTGGCGGCAGCACCCCGCCCGATTTCCTCTTGCTGCTGGACTTGTTTTACCAGTAACTGAGTCAGGATGGATGCGATCGCTCGATTCTGTACTAAATCGGGTGATTGCGGTAAGGTAAATAGCTTGTCCCAGTTGCTGAGGAGAGTCTCTTCAGTGGGCGCGATCGCGGGTCGGATTCCCTGCAAAACCTCCTGAATCACTGGCTTGTCAAAAGCGCAAATTGTCAGCAGCGGTCGTCCTCGCTTGTCCTCCGTGCCTGCTGTAGCCATTTGCTTTTGCAAAGCCAAAACGCTTTCGCTAACGCCTGACTGTGCCCCGTAAGGATTGCCTAGGGCGCTCTTATTCCGGTACTGAGAAGCGAGAAACTCTTTTGAGTCTATATTTTTGATTTGATCCAAATCCTTTGAAGTTGTCTGGGCAGATGGCTTAGCGCTGCGGGGTCGATGAGCCAAAATTAAGCCGCAAAAGCGTTCGGATAGCACTAACAAAAAATATTCTCTGGAAATTGCGTTTTCCGGCTTCAGTTGAACTGGAATAATCTGCGAGGCGGTGGGGGAAATTTTTGGCGATCCGGTGAGTGCATAAGGGGAATTTTCAAATTCTTCCTGGCTTTGGCTCTCTCCTGCTTCTACTCTCTCCTGCTCTCGTCCCTCTTTGCCGTTACAGACATAAATGGTATGCCCAACCTGCCCCCGCTCCTGATATTGTTCTATCTGCGCCTGCCAGCCTTCTCCAGGCGGTAGCTTTACCCAGAGTTTGGCTGGCAGTTGTTGGTCAATCAGTACGTCCATCAGCGCCCACAGCAAGGACTTGAGCGTAGTTGCACTCACGGCAAGCGGCTGAGGCGCTGACTCTACACGCAGAGCCAATTGGTAAAGGGATGCATCCATAAGATTTTAAGATTTTAGAGGTTGCTTTTGGATGAAAAGGTGACTTGTTAAATGCACTGATGTCTCAACAAATGGGTGAAAATCAACTTGGATGATTTTGAAGACTTTTGACTGGAAACTTCTTTGTAGCTACTTTTAGCGCAGCGGTGCGGATCGCAGATTGAGAGGAACCAGAGATAGTTTCATCTTGATTTCTACCCATCTAGCGAGTGTCTCTTTAATCCTTTCCTAGCCATCAATCTCCATTTCAAGAGACAACAAGTTAGATTGAATTGCGCCTAGTTACAAGTTAACCGCTCCGCTCTAAAATCTAAAATCTGCAATTGCTTTAACCAGGCATCCGCTTTAATAGGGCATCGCGTGCTTGTTCTCGATCGTCAAAGTGGATTTTTTCCGTTCCTAAGATTTGGTAGTCTTCATGACCTTTACCAGCAATCAGGACGCCATCACCCGGTTGGGCTTCTAAAATGGCGGTATGAATGGCAGTCGCGCGATCGCTAATCACCACCACTGGTTGAGCCGAGGTTGGTATCCCGGCGACAATATCTTGCAAAATCCGTTCTGGATCTTCCGTCCGCGGATTGTCGGAGGTAACAACGGCTTTGTCTGCTAACTGCGCGGCAATTTGACCCATCTTTGGGCGTTTGGTGCGATCGCGATCGCCTCCACAACCAAAGACGCAGATCATCTTACCGGGAATAAACGGACGCGCCGCTTTTAGCAAATTCTCCAAACTGTCCGGCGTGTGAGCATAATCGACAATAACGCTAATCTCTTGCTGGGAACCGATTTGCACTCGTTCCATCCGTCCCGGCACTCCCGAAAATTGCGGTAGCGCCGCCGCAATTAACTCCAAATCTACTCCCAGATGCAACACTGCTCCCACAGCGGCAAGTAAATTTTCCAGATTGTACTGCCCTACCAGGGGAGAACGGAAAGCCACATCACCTTTGGGGGTATGCATCACCCCGCTGACTCCCGTTGGCTCATAACTCAGATCGCTCATCCATAAATCGGCGGTTGTATCGTTGACACTATAGCGCCACACTTGGTCTGGATTTAACCGTTCAATCAATCGCTGTCCATAAGAATCATCTGAATTAATTACCGCCCGCCCTTTGAGATACTCAGGGCTAAAGAGCAACGCTTTTGCATTGAAGTAATCTTCCATGTCGTGGTGGAAGTCTAGATGATCCTGGGTGAGATTGGTAAACACCGCAACCGAAAACGGACAACCTAAAATCCGACCTTGCGCCAAAGCGTGAGAACTTACTTCCATCACACCCATCTGACATCGTGCTGCGATCGCGTCTGCCAGTTGTTTTTGCAGTTCGACAGCAAAAGGCGTCGTGTGGGCAGCGGTTTGTTGAAAGCCAGCCCAACGGGCATACAGCGTCCCAAATAAAGCCGTTGGTAACTGGCTCCGAGTCAGGAAAAATTCGATTAAATGGGTCGTTGTCGTTTTGCCATTCGTGCCAGTGACGCCAATCAGTTTTAGCTGTTGCGCTGGGTAGCCATAAAAGGCAGCAGCAACTTGGGCGCAAGCTTGAGTCATGTCTGCAACTGGAATCACGCAGGCATCTTCCCCTTTGGGAGGATGTTTTTGGGCAGCTTGGGAAGAAACCAGGGCGGCGACTGCACCGGATGCGATCGCGCCTTCCCAAAACTCCCCTCCATCCACTCGCGTTCCGGGCATCCCGATAAACAAATCTCCCGGTTGACAAGCATGGGAATTTGTCGTTAAGCCCTTAACTTCCAATTCCAGAGCAGTCTGACTAGAGGGTTGCTCAATCTGGGGAATGGTTGCTAATAACTCTCGCAATTTCATCTTTAGTAACTCCTCACAATCGTCACGAGTCATTAATCGTTAGTCATGAGTCATCGGATCGTTAGCAGGCGGACGCTCGACTCAAGACTATTCGCGCTTATTCTTTATCTTTTACAAGCAAATATTTCTGTAACATTTGCGCCAACTGTTGCACCGTAGCGCGGGGAGAAGGACGGGGCAACGGTTCTTCTACTCGATCTGTACGCTGAGATCGAACCCTAAACAGGACAGGAATTTCATATTGATAGGCTTGAAACCAATCTTCGCGGGTAGTGATATCCCGGATTTCCAGTTCAATGGGGGGGTTTGAAACTTGTTCGAGTTTTTCTTGTAACCCCTCGCACAAGTGGCAACCCGGCTTGCTGTACAGAATTAACCGCACTCAATCTCTCCAAAAAACTTTTATAGGGCGATGATAGCTCCTAGTGCAGTTTGGCAGAAATCAATTGCCGGTTCAACAATTAGAAGTTATCTCATCTTTTCTTCAAAGCGGACACCCATCCCAAAAAAAAGCAGCAGAATCAATAGACCTCCTGCATGAATCAGGAGGCATGTGCCAGTTCGTAGTTCAGCAAGCCAGCAATTAGGTTTAAGCGCAAACCAAATCTCTGCCTGCGATTGCGATAACGTCCTGAAAA